>JAFLTU010000022.1 GCA_022509125.1 Muribaculaceae bacterium
GGTAGAGCATTTCATTCGTAACGAAAAGGTCCTGGGTTCGAGTCCCAGTCGCGGCTCAAAAAATATCCTCTAATTCTCGGTGAATCAGAGGATATCTTATTTTTATGTAGCCAAAGTGTAGCCAATCTAAACGCATTAAAGAAAATCCAGTAAGGCATTTGTTTACCTTTTCTTTGGAATTGGTATCTATTTGAGATGGAATGATTAACTTTGCAATTTAAAGGCGATGGGATATGGCGAAGTACCTTTATTTGAATTCGAGAGATGAGTTTTTCAGAATAGACATTTCTAAGATTGTCTATTTTGAGGCGGACGGGAATTATACGCACATCTACCTCTCAAATAAGATGAAGGGTACGGTCTGTATGAATCTTCATACTATGCAGCAAACTCTTTCCGAGAATCTCAAGGAAGCGGCTTCTATCTTTGCAAGGGTTGGGAAAAGTCATATCATCAATCTTTCTTATGTTTATAATATTGCTATTCTTCGCCAGAAACTGACTCTTTCTGATGGAGAGAATTTCTCTTTTACCGTTTCTATTTCAAAAGATGCTTTGAAGAAGTTGAGGGAACTTTTTATTGGGAGTCTGACATAAGTAGGGACATGGCGTGCCATGTCTTTTCTAGTAGGGACCAATTTATTTTTGTGATTTCTTAAAATGAAAGAATTTATTGAAAAGCTTAAAGGGAAAGAAATATTTGTTGGCCGTGAAAGCGGAACTGACAGATTGCTTGTTTACCTTTCTATAAATGGTCAGATTAAAGTTGTTCACATTGGAAATCCGGGAAGTGTTCCGAAATCTGTCAGCCGGGCTATTCCAAATCAAAACAAAGCTCACATTTCTATTAAGATTGATGATAATGGAAATATTAATGTTTCCAATCTAAAACCGGAGAATGTAACTTTTGTAAATGGTTCTCCGATTGTTTCTAAAAGGATTTCTGAGGATGACAAGGTAGAATTGGGAGCTGACCATTACCAACTACCTTTAAATATTCTCCTTCAATCCGCTCAAAAGCTTGGTCAACCACTTGAACCAAACCCTACACCGAAACCGGAAGTAAAAACCTTCAACATTACCCATCTTGAAAAGGTCTGGAATGATTTTCATGAAGGGGATTTAGCCATTAAAGATAAGCAACATAAAATGGGCTTACAACAACGGATTCCGATTTTCTTCACTATCGGTGCCGGTGCCTTGACTTCCGTTGCCTGGTCATTAGGTTGGGGCGAATGGATAAGAATAGTTTCAATATGTCTAACTGGAATCGGGTTGCTTTTGATGATTTATTTCTTTATTCAATCATCAAAATTTAACCCTGTTCGAGAAACGGATAAACTCAGGGAAGATTTCCAAAATAGATATGTTTGCCCGAATCCAGAATGCCATCGCTTCCTTGGAAATTATTCCTATACCATGATGAAAAATCAATTCAAAATGGAATGCCCCTATTGCAAATCAAAATTTAAAGAATAATCTAAAAATTAAAATTATGATAAAAGAAGATTTCGAAGGAATGTTATACACTCCATCATTGAAAGATCCATTTTCAATGAATCAATCAAGTTTTAATGCATTCCATCAAGTGCGTTGTCTTACAACCAATACGTATAATGGAAATATTTCTAAGGAATTGGTGTTGACTGATTATAGTTCTAAAGAAAAATACTCTAAAAATCAATGGGTTTTGGAGAGCATAAAATTGTATTATAATTGGTATGATTTGGGAGTAACACATATTGAAGTTACTGATCCTATGGGAAATAAAGCTACATTTAATTTGAGTGATTTTAATAAAGAAATAATTAAAAGACCGGTAAAAGTTGATTTTTGTGTAACCACAGGATATAGAGTTTGCGAGGCAATAGAAGGTTTTGATATACTTTCTCAAAATTCTTCCATAGAGGAATTAAAAGAACAAGGTTACAAAACAAAATAAATTTGTTTGAAATAATAAAGAATTATATTCTATGACCTACCAAATTTTCTTTAGAAGTCTTGTAATGCTATTGGGAATAATATTGCCTTCCCTTTCTTGGGGACAAGGTCAGATTACAAGACCTTCCCAGACTACTTCAAAAAAGAGTCAATCAAACAAGAAAGTCGAACCCATTTTGCCGAACTCTACAGAGACTATTAATGGGATTACTGTAAATTGGAATGGAGTAACTCAAAATCAAAAATCCGCAATATCCTGTCTTCTCAATAATTTGGTATATGTGCAAGGAGGAAGTTACATGATGGGGTACGATAATTCAGATGCCTCCAAGGATGAAAAACCAGTTCACCCTGAAACTGTTAGATCATTCCGCATAGACAAATTTGAAGTTACACAGAAACTTTGGCAAGCTGTAATGGGGAATAATCCGTCTAATTTTACAGGTGAAAACTTACCTGTTGATAATGTGTCAAGGAACGATTGTCAGAATTTTATAAAGAAACTTAACCGTTTGACTGGATTGAATTTCCGCTTACCTACAGAAGTTGAATGGGAATACGCAGCAAGAGGTGGCAATAAATCTAAAGGTTATAAATATAGTGGAGGTGATACATTAAATAATGTTGCTTGGTATTATAACAATAGTGGACAAACAACTCATCCTGTAGGGTCAAAGAGCCCTAATGAACTGGGTATTTACGATATGACTGGAAATGTTTATGAGTGGACCTCTGATAACTACTCTTCAGATTATAACTCACCCAGGAACAAAGAGAGTTATGTTCATCGTGGTGGGGCTTGGATTAGCCTCAACACGGCATCAAGGGTGTCACAGCGTGAATATTTTTTTAGTCCGACGACCAGAAGTTCTTTCCTAGGATTCCGTCTCGTGCTTTAAAGTTATATTATGAGTCTGATCTTTTTTCTGTTAGTAACTCAGGTATTTGTAATTTGTAAGTTGAGACCAAAATGTAAATGATGATGTTACATTCTTTTATTCTTTTTAATATTGACTTTCTTTACTAATATCTTTATCAAATTGCACTTTTTCTTTGGCTACTAAATCTCCTAAAACAAAATATGATCCGTAGTCATAGGGTTGGATGGTTTTAAATTACAAGAAACCAATCTTACAAAATTGTGAGATCCTATATTTAATAATCCATCATACTCCTATTATATTCATCTTCCATTTCTTTGTTATATAATTCCAACATTTCTAATTCTTGTCTCTGCATATCAAAAAAATTACTTATTTTATCCATAACAATTTTAAAATTATCTATGTCAAAGTTAAGAAGATTGTGTAACGGTTTCATTTTTTTATCTACAGGGTATCTAAAACTCATAGAAGTAGCATCTATTGAATTAAACTCCAATAATAAATTTCTTACAATAGAAAATATTTTTTTATCATAATTTGTATTTATCAATGGAATTACATCTATTACATATTTATCATAAAGTTTTATCAAATCATGAACTTGGTCATATTCTGCTTTAACATAAGATTCTTTCTTACCATAATAAGTTAATTCTTTAATTCTTAATTCCAAAAATTGGCGATAACAGAAAGCCATTACATTAACCATAAATGGCTTATAAAATTGTTCACTCTCTTTAATTTTATCATAAATTATTGATGCAGTCCATCTATAACCTTCAGATAACTTAAAGAAACTTTCAATACCAGATGAAGCCCATTTGTTATTATTCATCTCAGGAATAAACAATTGGTCATTCACATCAGGAAAATCATTATTTCTCATAGTATTTTTTATTTAAATACAGGCCTAATGCTATTTCCAAAAGCTCGGTCACAATTATTGATAAAAATAAAATCTTTACCAAAATTAAGATTATCTGAACTTTTACCAACACGTGTTTCTATATCAGTAGTTGGAGTAGAACTCCAATAATTTGCTCCTTCATTAAGGAAATCAATTTTACCACCCCAATAATTACCAGAAGCGGGAAGAAATATTGATTTACCATTTGGACCGGTTATTTTATACCCACAATGTCCATTAAAAACTTTCCACTCCCATCTACATTTATTTTTTAATTCAATAAAATCTTTTTTTGAGGGTAAACACCATCCTGAACCCCACAAATAAGTAGGAGCATCGTATTTTGGATTTTTAGTTATATCGCCAAATGATCCATAATTTTTACAGTTATTATAATTATATAAATTTCTCATTTGAATTTCTCCCCAAGCAAAATGATCTCCATAATCATAATATTTTTCAGCACCTATGTTACAAGTTGCCCATTTTATTTTACTGGGAAGTCCAAGATCCACATAACCATGTCCATTAATATACCCATCTGGATTACTAATAGATTTACTTTTTTGGGATGATATGGACTCCTGAGGTCGTTGAATTTTTCCTTGTCCATAAGTTGAATATGGAATAAAACAAACAAAAAGGCAGAATAAAAATTTTTTCATCATATTATTTTTAAATTATTTTTCCGTTTTTATCATACCATTTCCCTTCCGAAGGTTGTCCATTTTTGAAAGTTCCCTCAAAATATTCTCCAGTAGAAGATATCGTATATCTTCCATGATTATATTCATCATTTATAAAAGTCCCTTTAAAAGTATCTCCACTACTATGGATATAATTGGCTGGCCCATACATTCTACCATGACTCCATACACCATCATAAACTTTTCCCTCTCCGGTTTCCCAGGTAGCAATACCATGCCCATTTGGCAAATTGTCATCATCTACTTCACCCGTATATGAACACAATCCAAGAGAACTTTTATAGGCAAGGTTTTCTACTCTTTTAGGGGTATTTACGACGACATCTTCATCAGTAGGAGTATTATTTTTAGGATTTGAATTTCCAGTAGAGGAGAAAACAGCAATTAATACTCCCCCGGTAATAACAACTAATGTAATACATAATCCAACGATGGACAATTTATGTTTCTTGAAGTAAGACGGGAAATTGTATTTTCTTCTTCGGTTCCCTAGATTGCCGTTATTTTTATTTCTTATATTATTTTTATCGGAAGTCTGGAGACTTCCATTCCTATTTTCGGAAACAGGAATGTTTCCGTTCCTACTGTTTTCGGAAGTCGAGAGACTTCTGTTCCTATTGGGAACTTCTATGACTGTGGCTACATCTTCAGGTTTTAGAGAAGATATGAAAGCTTTTACAGTTTCATGGCGTTGCCTCCGTTTTGTTGACATTGCCTTTGAAAGCGGATATTTCAAGAAATACGGAAAGCCTTCTGGGAAGGATAACGGATTTTCGATTAAATCAGTGGCATGTGGAGGAACTTTTCCGGAAACAATATAATAAAGAGTGGCAGCTAAGGAATAGACATCCGTCTGGGGTGAAAATTCTTTTACTCCGCCTTCCTTATATTGTTCAAAAGGGGCATAGCCATGACTGATACCGGTTGGGGTGGTTGAGGTTTGCAATCCTTCAGAATCGTATTGTTTGGAAAGGCCGAAGTCAATTAAAATTGGTGAGTCGTCCTTTCGACGAATCATTATGTTGGCCGGTTTTATGTCAAGGTGGTTGATGTGATGTTCGTGCACATAATTCAGTGCGTTCCCAACCTCAGTGATATATTTTATGGCTTTTTCAATAGCTAATGGACCATCTCTTTTAACTATTTCCGAAAGGTTCTCCCCCTCGATATAATCCATCACATAATATGCTGTGTTGTTTTCTTCGAAAACAGCATGTATGGTGATTATACCTTGATGTTGATCGAGGTTAGCTATATTTCTCGCTTCCTTGATAAACTTCTTCTTTAGTTTATCAACGAATTCAGCGGTGTTGGATGTTCCCAGAGTCACATGACTTGTGGTTTCATCTCGATCGCAATAATCCTTTGGGAAGAATTCTTTGATAGCTCTTAACCTTTCAAGACCTAGATCAGTTGCAAGATAAGTTATTCCGAATCCTCCGGAACCCAAAATCCTCTCGATTCGATACATTCCATGGTGTAAAAGAGTGCCTTTTTTTAATCCACTAGCCATGTTCTTATGATGTAAAGTTAATTGGAATTCAGATATTTTTCTCTAAAATCTGTAGGTGACAAAACGGGAATATTGGAAAAGGCAAAATGTTTTTCATTTCTCGTGATAATAAAATCACATTTAGATGAAACAGCAGATTGGTATTGTAAAATATCCTCAAAATCAGGACCTTCTATTTCAATAGCATCTTGTATTTGTTTCTTATTATTCGGTACTACTTCGAAAAGTTCTATAACCATTTTTATATAGTTCCTTACAATTTCATATGGTTTCTTCCTCTCAATATATGCAAAGTTAGCGATAGAAAGATAACTTACATAGCATTTATAATTCTGTCTGGCAAGATCTTCAAGAAATTGTTGGGAACTTTCCTTGTATTCCTCTCTTTCCAGATAATCTAAAATGAAATTAGTATCAAGAAACAATCTTTTCATTTTGACATTATATAACGGGTTCTTTCATCATTCATATCTATCATAGAAGAGTCAATACTATTACTTAATTCCCTCATCTTACGAATCCATTCCTCAGTTTTTTTGTCTGTTTTTTTCATAGATTTTCCTTTAGATTGAACTTTTACATCTTTTTTAAGAACCACATCTCCTATACCTTTGATATTTTTAATGATTTTCCTAAGAAAGGCAACATTAGCACCCGGTTCTATATTTACTATTAACTGATCCATTTTTATTCTTTTTCTTTATAGACGCAAAATTAGTTATGTTAGAATATAAGTGCAAGAGGTAATTAGATTTAACAGGAAAATTTCATGGAATAAACCGGATATTTCATACAATATTCCAATAAGACTCTAAATTTCTGATTATTTGAATTAACTTTGCTTATCTAAGTTTACCGAATATGGCACAGGCTCTTCAAAACGGCTCGACTCTTCAGGATGGCAAATATAAAATAGTAAGTTTCCTCGGACAAGGAGGTTTCGGCATTACTTATCTTGCAGAGAATATAATGCTTGATAAGAAAGTCGCCATCAAGGAATTTTTTCCAAAAGACTTTTGCGACCGGGATGATACGAGTCATCTAAGTGTCGGAACTGAAAGTAATAGGGAGACGGTTGAGAAACTCAAAGAACGTTTTTTGAAAGAAGCCAGGAATATTGCCAAGATTGATTTCCCCGGGATTGTCAAAATCTTTGATATATTCAAGGAGAAATAATACCTCCTATTATGTCATGGAATATATCGAAGGAAAAAATCTCAATGATATGGTCAAGAAAAATGGTCCTTTGTTTGAGGATAAAGCTATTGAGTATATAAAAGGAGTCGGAGAAGCTTTAGAACATATTCATTCTAAAAATATGACTCACTTTGATGTGAAACCTTCCAATATTGTAATCCGAAAATCAGATGATAAGCCTGTTCTAATCGATTTCGGCTTATCTAAACAATATAATAAAGAAGGAGAAGCAACTTCAACTTTGTTGCAAGGAGTGAGTAAAGGTTACTCACCTATTGAACTTTATAACGTTGATGAAAATCTCAGCTTCTCCCCTCAAACAGATGTTTATTCTTTAGCAGCAACTTTATATTATCTTTTAGAAGGCTCATCCCCTATTTCAGCAATAGACCTATTTAATTGTCCCTTGGAATTTGTTTATGTCAAAAATATAAAACTCAGAGAGATAATTTTAAGAGGGATGAAAATAAATAAAGATGAGCGTTTTTTTTCTGTAAATACTTTTTTACTCTCACTTATAGAAACAGATGATGATAAAACCATTATAGAGAAATCTAATATTCTTGAAAATGAGCAATTTAAAGCCATCTTTCAATTAGCCCAAAGAGATGATGCCAATGCTCAATATACTTTAGGAATGTGGTATCATGAAGGAAATAATAAAATATTAAAAAATATCCCTCTAAGTATTATATGGTTAAATAAAGCAGCTGAAAATAATAATGTCAATGCGATTTTACAATTAGCCAAAATGTATTTATGGGGAAAAGAAGTGACAAGAAATCTTATAGAAGCTTCAAAATGGCTTCTTAAAGCCCATGAAAGGGGTTATTCTAATATGTTAGATTATATAGAAGAGATAGGTGATATGTATTATTTAGGATTAACTGTAAAAAAAGATATTAATAAAGCTGTAATGTTTTGGGAAATGGCAGGTAATAAAGGAAATAGTCGAGCTTTAAAAAAGAGTAAGTCTTCCGTCTTTAGATTTCTTCAATTAAGATAATTATTCAAATCTCATATAATGACAGTGTTTAAAGAAGAGAAAGAATGCAACATTACTCTTACAATAAAAGCCGTAAAATTCTAAAAAAATTAAACCAAATTAATATGGATACTACAGTTTTTGATCCCACTCAAGGGAACAGCAAAGCAAAAAAAGTTCAGAATAATCAACCTAAAGGACATGGAGCAGTAGCCGGCGTTACAGGGGCTGTATTAGGTGCTTCGGGAGCGGTTATAATTGGTAAGATTTCCGATGAAGTTCAGGCACACGAAAGACCGTTGGTTGAAGAAAGTGTTGATATTGTTGAAAATAACGGACAAGAAACCGTTGAAGGGGCCGAAGTGACTTACAACACTCCCTCATGGGCTGTTGGTGATATTCAGGTAGCCGAAGGGGTTGAAGACAGTATGAGTTTCAGTCAAGCCTTTGCAGCTGCAAGATCTGAAGTTGGTCCGGGTGGTGCTTTCGAATGGCATGGAAATGTCTATGGCACTTATTCAGCTGATGAATGGAACGCTATGAGTCCGGCAGAAAAAGCTGATTATAACAATCATTTCAATTGGAATAATGTAGACACTTCTTCTAATAATGGGGTCACGGGTTCGAGTTCCACCGGGACTAACGAGGTGGAAGTAGTTTCCGTATTGGAGGATTCTCCTTTGGCTACAGAAACTGTTACTCAAATAGAAATAGTAGATATGGAACCCCAACCTGAAATCGAAGTGTTGGGCGTGGTTCATGACCATGAAACAGGTGCTAATATAGGAGGTATAACAGTTGACGGACAGGAAGTATTTTTGGTTGACGTGGATGGCGACCTTGAATTTGATATTGTTACTTCTGATCTAAACCATAATGGTCAGTTGGATGAAGGTGAAGCTTATGATATTCACGGAGGAGGTTTGACTGTTGACCATCTTGGTGGGTTTTCGGATCCAAATGATGCTATCCAAGCCTCTGACGATTACATTGCCAACAATGATTATCCTGTAATGGATGTATAAATGGAAACTGTTGATGTAAAATGCCCTTGGTGTTCTGCGGTGTTGAGAGTTAAATCAGTATCGGGAATGGAGGGAAAGAATATTACCTGTCCCAATTGTAAACATACCTCCCCCTTCACTCAATTCAAAGTTGTTGTGCCCAAGGAAGAGGAAAGTATAACTTGTTTTCCGGGAGGTATGGGAAATGTTCCAATGACAACAAATGAGAATCTTACAATTGGGAGGTTGGTGATTCCTCTAACTGGAATTTTCTTTCAATTGCTTCCCGGAAAGAACATCATAGGACGTAAAGCTTCGGCTTCTAAAGCTAATTTCCAAATTGAAACCGAGGATAATAAAAGAATGAGCCGGGAACATTTGATAATTGAAGTCAAAAGAATTCCAACAATTGGTTTTACTCATTATGTGTCATTATATAAGGAGAGAGTAAATAAAACATTCATCAATTCCACAGAATTATTATGGGGAGATACACTTATTCTACAGCATGGAGATATAATAAAACTACCGGATACTGATTTGAGATTTGAATTACCGGACGAAGAGACAACGCAGATATGAAATATAAATTAAAGGCATACCAGATTCTGGAATTTGGCAAAAGAAAAGATTCAGAAAGTAATCCTCATCAGGAAGATTCTATTTATCCTCCTTTGGGTGCTAATACTTCAGGTAGCAGTCTTTTTATGGTTTGCGACGGCATGGGAGGCCATGATGCCGGTGAAGTTGCAAGCCAAACGGTTTGTGAAGTAATGAGCCAATCTATTCTAATGGATGGGCATGATGAGGAAGGAATATTCACAAATATGGATCTTTTAGAAGCTTTGGATTCTGCTTACATTGCACTTGATAAAAAGGATAATGGTGCCGAAAAGAAGATGGGAACTACCTTAGCTCTGTTGAAATTTCATAATGATGGTGCCACAATTGCCCATATCGGAGACAGCCGAGTTTATCATATCCGTCCTGGGGAAACTGAAAAAGAAACTGAAATTCTTTTCATGACAGAGGATCATTCATTAGTAAATAGTCTTGTCAAAGCCGGTGAAATGACTAGGGAAGACGCTCGCCATTCAAAGCAAAGAAACATAATTACAAGGGCCATGCAACCCGGAGTTGACCGTTGCGAAGCCGATATAGCATTGATTACAGATATAAAACCGGGAGATTATTTTTATCTTTGTTCGGATGGAATGCTTGAGCAAGATGAAATGGATGATGGTTCAGCACTCAAAAGAATCTTCTCAAATGAGATACCATCACTCGAAGAAAAAGTAAAAATTCTGCAAGGTGCAACAGCCCATAATTCCGACAATCACTCTGCTTATATAATTCACGTCTTAGATGTGGAAGAAGATAAAGAGACTTCTAATCAACATATTACAGAAGAATTTACCACCTTTCAACCTAAGAAATCACTTTTAGATAAATTCCTTTCCCATTTCAGAAACTAATATTCCACAAATAAAAAATCAAAAGAAAAGACCAATAGCCATTAATCCATGTTTTACCAATGTTTTACCGAACCTTAAATTCAGTTCCTTATGCCATCTCTCAATCCCTTTATTTACAATCAATTTACACATAACCCCCAATGAGTCCCAGTCGCGGCTCGATTTTAAGAGGCAATCTGTAAGGGAATTACAGGTTGCTTTTTTGATGCACTTCTCCAAAGCTAATAGAGAATTAAGCTTTTAGAGAATAGAGAATACAGAAGGGATTGGTTTTGGGGATTAAGTAAAGGGTATTGGGTAATGGAAAAATAAGGGGGCCACGTCATCGCGACGCGGCCCCTCTTTCAATAAAACGAATTTATAAAAAGGAATATCTCTGTTAAAACGAATTCATGCTAAGAATTTCTTTGAGTTTAAATTTCTTATAAACTTGAGTTTCTGAGATAGAACAATCCTTATTGGTGAATCCTTATCGAGGCTCAAATGTTTTAGGAATTTTTCCAACCTCAAGATCTAAATTGTTTCGTGTTTTTGGGCGTATCTCCCGATCACTCAGGAGATACGCGGAAAGGATTTCTTATAGCGTTTCTGTTGCTAAAAGAGTGTTGTCTTTATAGTATTCCACATAGGGTTTCCCATGTTCTGATTTCACCATGATCTTGTTGCAACCAGTTTTACCTTGGAAGTTTATGGGAAGGTTTTCGACAACAGCAGAGCTGGCATGGCAATCTTTGAATGTAACAGATTTTCCGGCCGGAAGGGCAGTCATATCTATTATGTAAGGAGCTTTGAAATAACACTTGTTGAAATTTGTTTCGGTTTCAATCAGGTAAGTGTATTCCTCTTCGTCATGGCCCGTGGAAGCTCCACGTTCAAAAGTGGTATTGTTAGCATTCACATATCTCCAAGCAGTTCCGGGGACAGTATAACCGCGCAGGTTACAACCATCCATTATGATGAAAGGAAGGTTTTCTACAGCAGCCGGTTTTGCATACTGGTCGTTTCTTGTCAATGCATCATACAAAAGATTAGCATGAGGCCAAATCAGCTGACTGGTTTTTTCTCTCCAATCGTAAAGAGCCAAAGTCTTGTAGACATCATAGATAGCAACATTGTGAAGTTCTACTCGATGCAAGTTCTTGTTGGGAGCAAGAAGGATACCGTTGTTAGCGTAAGGCTCTCCACGGAGCACGACATTCTTCACAATAGTCGGAATCTTGTTTGAGGCAGTGTTGACCGCAATATCCTCAAATCCCTGCATGAATTCCGGCATAAAATTCTTAACGTATTTATCGTTACCGCCGAATTGGAAACGGTCTCTTGCGGTTATATACATTACGCAGTCATCTTTGTCTTGATTCACTTTCACGGGAGTTATTACACTACGGCCGCCTATACCTCCCTTGCCATCAAGAATTACAGATTCAACGAAGACACCTGCCTTGGGAGAAGATTGCATATAATCTACGTCTACTTCGAATGGGATATTCATAGGCACATAGAAAGTGTTTCCTCCTGATGAAATAAATCCTTTGGTTTTATCGAAAGCAGTGTTGTCGTTGGTAAACCCTGACTGTTTCGTTTTTTGAGAGAAGAAGTTAAATTCATGAAGGTTGACAACGGTGTGGGCCGAAGGTTCTCCATAATAGTTATCTTTAAGTTCGATTTTGTCGGCATACCATGAAGAGAGCATCGGCATGTAGACCAAAGGCATTCCTTCAACAGTGGCGGTTCTCAACTGTTTGTCTGGATAATTTATCACGAGTTTAGCATATGTGACACCACTTTCAGTGTTGCCTTTGAATACATTCCTAAGATCTTCTCTTTGATCTTCAGCCAGCTCATGACCCCCTACAAATTTTTGAGAATACATTTCAAGATTGCCATTGTTATACCCGAAACCGGCCCGAGCAATATTATCGTTCAAATCATAAGCTTTATCCGGATTGTATTTATTATTGTAGTTCAATCTCTCTCCGTAGGCTGTGAAGCTTGAGATAACCAAAACCACATTGTTAAGTTGGTTGTTGCTGATAGAAGCAGGATTTGATGCTCTTTGCGTTTTCCATCCGCGAAGGAGTCCTTGCCCTTCATCACTTACCGTCTTATTGGCATCCAGCCATTCCTGGTTGATAGAACCGATGATGCCACCAGCACGGCGCACAGCCTGCAAATAAACATTTCGAACAATATTGTTGTCTACACGTCCGCCATCGGTGTTGAAATATCCGACGATTCCACCCATATACACGCCACGAGCAAATGTGCGTCCGTCTCTATAGCTGTCGCCACGGAACATCGGAGTTGCGACAATAGAGCCCCCATCAACAATACAGTTGGTGATTTCGATTTCACTACCATAGGCTATACCCACAATACCTGCGACTCCGTTACATCCATAGATATCCACATTGTTAAGTCGCACATTGGTGATTTTAGCATTGCCACCGATTTGACCGAACAGACCGCGGCCAAACCATTGCGGATTGTCGGAAGGATGGCGATTTTTAGTCCCGTTATAAATATTCTTGTAGTCTGTTTTCTGTTGGGAATTTTCATGCACGTCGGCGCTAAAACGCTTAGTGGTCATGTTATAGATAGTGTGACCGTTACCATCGAAAATACCGTAGAAAATACGTCCCGATGCATTATCGTCTGTTGCGGAGTTATCAAAACTGCCTACTTTGTCATGAGGAATCACAGACCATCCGAGCTGTTCACCCATACGCCCTTCGAAACCGATAGGAATCCATTCTTCCCCATCTAAGTCTATATCGGCCATCAATCTCACTGTAGCGGGATAATCCTTTCCATCTTTAGTTCCGGTGAAATGGAAATTGTTTTTAGCAGGCCAGCCGGAATTCTCATTCCATTCCTGATGGGTTGCCACCATGATTCTGTCAATCAATTCCTTGTCGGTGGGTTTTTTAAGGGCCTTATAATCGAACTGAACGCTTTTGTTGTTATTTTTTGTGTCATAATACCAGTAACCCTTGCCAATAAAATTATTATTAACAGCTTCCCGGACAGTCAGATCGCCATTCACCATCTTCTGGAACCAAATAAGTCCCTCCTTACTTGAAATTTCAATCACGTCATCGGCACCGTTATAGTAAACACCCGGAGCGATAGGACCGGTCCATTTCCAATTGGGACCATAAGCGTTGAACTCACCTGCGAAGTCAGTGTCGAGTTTCACTTCGAAATTATTTTCCTCTGTGAGAAGATTGCCTATTATATTTGTTCTCCAGTTTCTTTGAGCCGGCACTTGATTAATGTTGAGGAGTTCATATTCATTCTCCCCCTTAGGACCGGTAGCGAGCCAGACCTTTACATTGTTGATAACCACAGGTTCTTCTTTAGAACTTGATGTCAAGACATAACACATAGAGAGATATTTAAAAGTCTCGGATTCTTTGTTGTTGTGTTTTGTCAAGCTTGCATAGTCGCGATATCCGTCGCCATCCAAATCCTGGTCTTCAACTTTTGGCATCGCCTTTGATTCGTTTTCGAAATTCCTGTGGACGGTCAGGAAATATTCCTTTCCATAAATACCGCCTGTTCCGTCCTCGCCCAGCGCTTCGGTTTTTCCTATAGTTTTACCGTCACGTTCAAGCGAGAATTTAGAATCATATGCCCAATCCCATTTAGTGTAGGAAGGGTAGTCGGGGATATTTACATTGTAAGGTTGATCATCATTGTCATACATATTGGCATAAGCCGGGATAGGAGCCCATCCAAAGTCTACCACAGCGAAAGCTTCGGGTCTTTTTACTACTACAGAGTTTCCGTCGTCGTCAGTATCATCGATCTCGGTTGTTGTAGTATAGGTTTTGTCTTCGACCACATCGAGATAACGAGCTACACGGTTGATACGGATCTTAGAGTAAGTGTATTTGTTTTGAGTTTCGCGGGTGGCAATTTCGTAATCGAAACCGGAAGTGCCCACGTTTATTTGAGCCAGAGGTCGGAAGAGATGGATGTTTTGCTGCACTCCATCATTTTCTCCTGCAGTGAGAGCAATGGAGCGGCAGAAAGCATCACGGAACTCGTCGTTGTTAGGGGTTGAGCTGCCATTATCATCTGCCACTGCCGACATATCATCGGTGACCTGGCTATAGTTGACTTCAACCTTTTTGAGATCGGCTGTTTTATAGGCATTTTTAGCATTGCTACTCATAGCCCAGAAGGCGAGTTGGTATTTTTCCCCTCTCTTAAGAGTTATAGAAACCTCCATAGGGAAGCCATTCTCCGGTTTAAGGACAGTCTGTCCGGCGCCTGCCGGGAAATTGTCTTCGTCGAATGAACCATTTCCATAGTCTTCAAGAAGGTTTCCTTCCTGGTCATATACAGCATAGATTAAGATGTCGGCCTTTGAACCGTCGCTGATTTTTCTTGCAGCATTAGCGCGTGTGCTTGCGAGCGAACCTTCAGGAGCAAGCGAGAAGGTCACCTTAACATCGTCGCCATATTCTTGTTTGAAATCGGCGAATGTGTCGTCTTTACAGGAAGAGGCACCAAGCAACAATGCTGTTGCCATCCAGCCGAAAAGATTATACTTTATATTTCGTTTCATAAATTCGTTTCTTTAATTATTGGTTAGATTGATCTGGATCGGGAGTTGATGAGGATCCTTCTTGGGTTTTATCCCAATCTTTATATTCGGAGTCGCCGTAGCCTAAGAACTCATCGTTAGGATCTCCATATTCTAATTCTTCCCCGTTTTCATCCACAGTCTTTACAAACCAAACCTTGTTGTTATCCTTGTCAAGTTTGAAATCCATCTCCACGTTATTCCAGTCGTTTTTCGAGTCGCCGGAATTGTTGCCGGAAGCATTGTTGAATTCACCGGCATAAGTGGGAACTATGAAGAGTTTGAACTTCTGGTCGCCCATAAAGAGCTTGTCGGAGATTATATTAGTGCGCCAGTTTTGCTGAGCCGGCACATTGTTAATCGTGAAGATGTTCTTTGTGATAGATCCATTGGCGTCAGACACGCTAAAAGAAACATTATTGATAACTCCACCCTGGACTTTACCATCCTGATCCTTGGAAACCGGGACAAGAACATAGCACATAGAGAGATACTTATAGATTTCCGTGTCGGTCACATTGTTATCGAAGTTTTCCTTTACTGTGAGTTCAGAATCGTATCCGATGTAAGGACGGAAAAAATTCTCATCATCATCATTGAGTTTGAGTCTTAAGAACTCTTCGATTTCCTCATCGTAAAGAGCATTCCCCTCCTGATCTTTTGGTCCGAAACCTTTGCTGTAGGGAAGATAAGACAGGTCTTCCCAGTCGAAATTAGAGTCGTATTTAGTAAGGTTGTTGAAAGCGGGCATGTAATCCATGTTGAACACTACGGTTCCGTCATATATTGCCTTTTCTCCGTCTTCGAGGTCATCATTGGTGAGGGTTCTTGCTTCCAATACGTTATAGAATTGGGCAAGTCCACTCATAGTGATACTTGATTTTGCATAGGTGCGAGGATTCGGTTTAAGGATAGCTGCAGCCTCGTAGTCCCAGCCGGCGTCACCGACGTTAATCTGGGCCAAAGGACGTCTGAGCTTAACTTCCTTCACACCGGTGTCGCTACCTTTCACCACTGCAATATTGCAGAAGGCATCTGCCAATTCATAGTTATTTGTAACTTTTGAATAATCTACTTTAACCTTTGTGAGATCCTTGGTGTCAAAAGCCTTGCATTGATTGTTCTGAGCCCAAAGAGCCACAGTGAATTCATCTTCGACATCCATCACGAATTCGAGAGTCAACGGGAAAGTTGTCTCTTCAATTACGTTTAAGCCGTTGACTGATTCATTAATATAGTCTGTTACGATTTCAAATTCCCCTTTATCATTTTTGCGATAGACGGCATAAACGAGCTTATTAGCTTTGGTGCCGTCGCTTATGTGGGAGAAAGGAGATTCATCTGCCCGAGTGGCAGCCAATCCATTTTCAGTGGAAAGGGATAGGATGACGCGGTTTTTATTCTCAAAGGAGTTTTTGTCAGTTACCTTCATATCGGCGTTGTCGGAACAGGCCACAGTAAGCAAAAAGGCCGGAACTGAAAGCCATCCGAAAATATGATTCTTATGCTTCATAATAAATTCTTTTCTTTAGAAAGTTAAACCTTTTATTGCTTTTTATTCTGTAGGTCGTTTTCCGTCCAAACAGTGTCATAGATAATATCGTTGTCGAAATTTGACACTACCACCGGCTTGAGATATTTAGAATCGAATATTGTGGTATCATCAGGTCCTGTCGGAGGTTCCGGATCGTAAGGATTGTTGGGATCGTCAGGATTGTCGGGATAGTCGGGATCATCGTAAGGATTATCCGGGTCGCCGGGGAAGTTGGGATCTTCGGGGTCAGGTTTAGGATCTGTGGGATCCTGCATCCATTTCAAACCTCCAAGAATATTAGTGCGCCAGTTTGAATAAGCGGGCACTTGACTAACATTAAGAGACTGGAAGGCGGAATCTTCATTAACCCCTCCGTTAGCTGCTTCAGCAAAGAAGACAGTCACCGAGTCGATCACTTTTGAACTTGTGATCCAATCATCCAAGTCTTGATCCTCCTGATAAAGAGCGGGAGCAACGAGGACATAGCTCATCGAAAGATATTTGAATGCTTCAGTCATATAGCTGCCCTGGCTTCCGAGGGTGGGATAGGAAGTCTTGTAGGGGAGAATTTCTCCGTCGCGGTTAAGGTCAATTTTGAGGAGTTCCTCATCATTAATTGTTTGATAGAGGTTGGATTGAGGTATATCCGTCTTATAATAAGCGGGAATCTTTGCCCAGTTAAACACAACATCTGTGGCAGCAGGCTTGCTGAGTCCATAATAAGGCGAGGTTTCTTCAGTGGCTCCATCGATATCAGCATCGGAGAGAACTTTGTTTGCCACTATATCAAAATATTTGGAGACATTCTTAATAATCACCTTAGAATAAGCCACTCTCTTATGAGTACTGCCCACGTAAGTGCCGATTTCCAAATTCTTATAGTCAGCACCTGTGGTTCCCACATTAATCTGTGCGAGAGGACGAGTTAAAATAACATTTTGATTAAGTCCTCCCTCCGTGACAGTGAAAGACTCAGCTTTGCAGAAAGCATCGCGCGTCTCGTCGTTGTTAATGGCATTGTCATAGATCACCTCAACGTGGCGAAGGTCGTCGGTGTTGTAAGCTTGAGTCTTGCTGCTCTGGGCCCAAAATGCGATAGTGTAAGCCTTCTTACGCATCAGTCGGAGGGTTACAGTATAAGATTCTCCGTCAGCGAGGATAGATCCGACATTGACAATAGTCTGGCCCTTATGTTGGAGGTCATTACCATCGGCATCCTTCATTGCCATAGCCGGAGTAGAGGAAGTGAAGGCCTCCTGACCCTCTGCTGCCTTTAGACCTTCGCCATATTGAGAAAGCAAAGTGTGGTCTTCATCATAAACTGCATAAACAAGCATATCGATTTCAGACCCACGGCTGAGAGATTGCCATTGACCGGGACCTCCGGGGTTGTTATCGCCCTCGGCACGAGTCAGGCCTCGGGTAGCTGAGGAGAGGGATTCAGGGGCCACAGTGAAAGTGACATCTACAAACTGATCTTCTCCTGCAGATTGGGAACCGTCGTAGTCCCAAATGTTTTCGCTGCTGCAGGCAGTGAAAAGAAGCCCGCCGGCGAAAAGAGTCAAAATGTTTTTAGCTTTCATATATTAGGTTTTGTTGATATATCGTAATTAAGGAATTATGTTGTGATCGCCGTTGTAGCCCGGGTCGATACCGACCCCTCCGCTACCATTCATTGTCAGGAATGCCCCTCGAAGCATGGTGTGATGGTCACGACGAAGAGGGACAGATATCTGGACCGACTGCGCCACATTTTCTCCCTTTTTGTCGAAGACTGCTATAGTGGCTTGAATTGCGCCATCTTGTGTGTCGTTAATAAACACGTAGTCAAACCCAAGGGAAGCCTCTGATTCTCCTGTGACAGTTACTTCAGTCTGGAAGTTGACTCCCGTTGTGGAATCTCGTAGAATATCATCGACAGCACTATAAGCGGAAGGATGATATGTTGAATAAAAGATCTTAACTATGTAGTCGTCAATTGAAGCCCTTGTGGAGAGGTTTCTGCGTTCCGTCTCTCTGTCGAGAAATTCTGAGAGGTCTGTGGTCACGAATTCATATTTAGCCATCGGTCTTCGCATTTCGACAACTATAAAGTTAGACTTGTCTTCCTCAATATTTACGGCAGACTCGCGTCCGCGGAAAGAGTCACGATGGTCGGAGTTAGCCGAATAGTTGTCGTAATCGATTTTAATACTGTTGAAATTAGAGGCATCATAGAATTCCTTGTCATCGTCATATTTTTTGAAATCAGACCACACCACGATATCATAATAACCCGGCATGAGTCTTATCGGGAGATCCATATCGTAGATATCGTCTGGCCCGATATTGGATACGAATTTTTCAATCTTTGAATATTGACCTGTAGATCCTTTTGGGAAGAATTGAACAGAGACGTTTTTGAGACCCTTTTGAAGGAGCCCGTCAAACCTTTGAGTGGTTCCGGGATGGAACCCGTCGACATCTGCGTCAGGGTATTGCTCAACTACTTCTCCGAGTTTGGGATCGTAGAAATGTTCCCAAAGAAACATAGGAGTATCATAGACTAGGGCTAAATTTAGGTCGACATAAAGATCGGGGTCGTCTGGCAATGGAGGGTTGTCAGGGGAATCCGGATCGTCGGGAACCTCGGGTTCGATCTTTTGTTCCGGGAATTGATGGACGTCGCAAGAGACGGTAAGGCCTAAGAGAGCCATTGCCATCAATATCGGGAACATTCCAGAGACAATATTATTCATTCCGGGAAAAGGGATATTAAAAGATCCTATCTTCATAATCCACCTCCTTTCATATTTCCTTGTGAAAGATATTTTCTCTCATATTTTGATAGCGGGAAGTTATAAGATAGAGTAATGGCCGCTTGATCGAGTCCCCACCAAGTCTTTTTGTTGCGTCTGACCCATTGCCCCTCTTTATAGTTTGGAGTGTTTTCGAAAACATCGTAATCGATTGGGTAGACACCGGCTCCAGCGGTGAATTCAATGTGCCATCGATGGTTTTTGGAAATTGGTTTGCGATATCCCAAGGCTAAACCTCCTCCGATAGCCGGGGTTCTTCCTCTTCGGTCTTGATATCGGTAGGGCCCCCCGATTGCAAAATTATAATACATTAGTCCGAAATGAGCGCCCAGGAAGAAACCATGGTTATATCCTTTGGCATTCGGCCAGTATCTTAATTCCGGCTGAATAGAAAAATTACGGAACTTAATAGTGCTTTTAAAATAATCGATAGCGCTATAATAGACCGGGAGTGTAACCGACCAGTGAGGGGCGAAATCAGCTTCTACTGCGAGGTTAACGCTCAAGGCCGCAAGTCCCATAAGATTTGTTTTCAGATAAAGACGAGGTAGCCACGTCTCATAGCTTGGAGAGACAGGAAGAATAGCCAGCGGTTGTTTTTCCTCTAGTTTGATTTCCATTGGAAGGTGGAGATAAGGCAACGGAATAAGAGTAGTGTAATAGAACACTGCGTCGCCATAACGGAGGTCGAACAAAATAGGTTTTTTGAGTTCGTCCCAAACTTTGCCGCCTCTTAGTTTCTTAAGTTTAAGAAGCCTGTGGTCTATTCTTCTATTACCCCAGAAAGGGACAAGTTTTGGTCCCTCGTCGATAATGACTAAGACCTCCTCCTTATTCTCGAGATCACTTTCTGCCACTTTTTGGCGGAACTCATCCCAAGGGATATCGCTCGACTGCGCAAAAATGAGAGAATCAGGAATGGAAATATAAGAATTAACCATTTCCTTGAAAGTTCTCAGACGGTTTTCGCTAAGCCAGACATTGAAATCGTAGGTGCCGTCGGGGGAAGCCGTACCTCGGAAATCCACACCCGTTATATGAGTGAGGGAATCATTCCTTATCTCGGTAAGAAATTCACGGATATCTGTGATCCGATCGGAATTGTCTACAAAGGAGGAGTCGAGTTCGGCAATATTAATGACGTAACGCAAGCGGAAATGCTTGCTGCTATTGTAGCCTACTGTATCAGTCCGGGCAAACGCCCCAAAAAGATATGGCAGTAAAAAAACTGTCATTAAAATCCTCTTCATAAATTCGTTTAAAATACCTTAAAATCGTTAGGTTCCTTACTTTCGGAGTAATTAGGAATCAGGATGTCAGGTGGTAGTTTGTCGGTAGATTTTCATCAAAAGCGGTGCAAAATTAATGCCAGTCTTAATAGTTTTCCAAAAAAACAATAATTTATTTACAAAATTTAACATTGTTCAAAACTGACTAATAAGTAGGGTTTCAGCTAATTTAAACCTCTTCTTTCTGATATATAGAGGCTTGCAAATCTAATAAAAATTAAATTCAGGTAAACAGAACCCTGAAGTGTTAAATTTTGGGGATTTTTTATGTAAATTTGTGAAATAATTGAGATTAAATTGATTATTAGCAGGATAGCCGTAAATTAACCTTCATCTGTCATAAAGAACCTTTAAACCATAGATTTTATAAAAGCTGCAGCTAAGCCAAAATGAATATAAAAGTGAGTGTCATAGTTCCTGTCTATAACCGTGCTCACCTTATAAGAAGGTGTCTTGACAGCGTTATGGGTCAGACTCGGAAGCCTTCTGAGCTAATAGTTGTAGACAATGGTTCCACCGATTCAACCCGTGAAGAGGTGACCCGGTGGATCGATGAAAATAGGGGTTACGGCATCAAGATGAAATTGACAGAAGAACCCGAAAGAGGAGCGTGTAATGCACGTCAAAAAGGTCTTAAGGAGGCAGAGGGGGACTTGGTGATATTTTTTGATTCAGATGATGAAATGAGGCCAAGGCTGATTGAATGTTCCTTGGAGAGGTTCAAGGAAAAACCGGAGACGGATATTGTCTGCTGGCCCTGTCGCATCAAGCTCCTCGACGGGTCGCATAAGATACCACCATTCCTGCCTAATAAAGCCCTGGAGGGACATTTGATACATGCCTTGCTGCGGCCTCAGGGATATATGGTGAAGAGAGATTTCCTTGAGAAGGCTGGGGGATGGGGAAAAAAAGTGGAAGTCTGGAATGACTTTGAACTCGGATTAAGGCTACTTCTTAATAATCCAAAAATAGAAGGAATAGATGAGATCCTGGCCGATATATATTCTCAAAAGGACTCTATCACAGGAGAAAATTTCACTTCGCGGGAAGGAATTTGGGAAAAGACCATAGGGGAGATGGAGAGGGAAAACCATCTTGGCAACCATAAAAAGAAGAAAAAAATCGATGGGATGCTTAATTATCGGCGAGCTATACTAGCTGCTCATTATGCCCGGGAGGGTAACGAATCCGGGGCAAAAAAGTTGATAAAGAGGGCTAAAGAAGGAAAATCATTAAAGGAAAGGATTGTATTGGATTTTTCTTATCATTACACCCGGAAAGGGCTACGTGGGGCCTGGAGGCTGGTTAGGCATTTCTTTTGAAATTACATCCATAAATTAGAGGGGTGAAAAAAGAATTAAAGAACTATTTAGGGAGTAGAAATGTTAATAAAATAAAAGAAACATCCAGTCAGGAATTATAAAAAATTAAGTAGATGAATTTCAATAATTTCACAATCAAGTCACAGGAGGTTATCCAAAAGGCGATCGATCTGACACGCCAGAATGGCCAGCAGTTGATAGAGCCGGTTCATATCCTGAAGGCACTTATCGGAGAGAGCGAGACCATCGTTAATTTTGTATTCCAGAAATTAGGAGCTAATCTGAATGCAGTTGTTCAGAATGTAGACCGCGATATCCAGTCGTTGCCAAAAGTTAGCGGCGGGGATGTGACACTCAGCCGGGAATCCAACGACGCTTTGCAAAAGGCCATTGATTTTTCAAAGTCGATGGGCGATGAGTATGTGTCGGTAGAAGCAATTCTGATGGGAATATTCCGCACCCGTTGCAAGGCGTCTCAACTGTTAAAGGATGCAGGAGTTACTGAAGACGGGCTAAAGGCCGCAATCAATGAACTTCGGAAAGGCAACAAGGTGACGCAACAGAGCGCGGAGGAATCTTATCAAGCTCTATCGAAATATGCTATCAATCTAAATGACCGAGCCCGTAATGGAAAACTCGATCCTGTAATCGGGCGTGACGAAGAGATACGTAGAGTCTTGCAGATTCTTTCGAGAAGGACAAAAAACAACCCGATGCTTGTAGGCGAGCCAGGCACCGGAAAAACAGCCATCGCAGAAGGTTTAGCCCACAGAATCGTGAGAGGTGACGTTCCTGAGAACCTTAAGAGCAAACAGATTTATTCTCTCGACATGGGAGCCTTGGTGGCCGGTGCAAAATATAAGGGAGAATTTGAGGAGAGATTGAAGGCCATCGTTAATGAAGTTACCCAGAGCGACGGCGAAATTATCCTTTTCATCGATGAAATCCACACTTTGGTTGGAGCCGGGAAAGGAGAGGGGGCCATGGATGCCGCCAACATATTGAAACCGGCTCTCGCCAGGGGAGAATTGCGATCCATTGGCGCCACGACTCTGGATGAATATCAGAAATATTTTGAGAAGGACAAAGCTCTGGAGAGAAGGTTCCAGAAGGTTATGGTGGACGAGCCGGATGAACTTGCGGCAATCTCGATTCTAAGAGGCTTGAAAGAGAGGTATGAGAACCACCATAAAGTAAGAATAATGGACGAGGCCATCATTGCGGCCGTGCAGTTGAGCGTAAGATATATAACAGACAGATTTCTTCCCGACAAGGCCATCGACCTTATAGACGAGGCTGCCTCCAAATTAAGATTGGAGATGGACTCGATGCCCCAAGCCCTCGACGAGGCCTCTCGTAAAATCAAGCAACTCGAAATTGAAAGGGAAGCTATCAAGCGAGAAGGAGACGACTATAAGATAAAAGAGATAGATGAAGATCTGGCCAATCTTAGGGACACCGAGAAATCCCTTTTGGCAAAATGGAAGGCCGAGAAGGAAGAGATCAACAAGATCCAGCAAAACAAGATTGACATCGAGCAACTCAACCATCAGGCTGAGACTGCAGAACGTGAAGGCGATTATGCCAAGGTGGCCGAAATCCGCTATAGTAAGATAAAAGAGAAAGAGGAGCAGATCAAACAATATCAGGAGAAGCTCCATCAGATGCAAGGAGAGGGAGCCTTGATCAAAGAAGAGGTTGATGCCGAAGACATAGCAGAGATTGTGAGTCGCTGGACCGGAATACCGGTTAAGAAGATGGCGCAAAGCGAGAAAGAGAAGCTTCTGCATCTTGAAGAGGAACTCCATCACAGAGTGATCGGACAGGATGATGCCATCAAGGCAGTGAGCGACGCCGTGAGAAGATCAAGGGCCGGTCTCAATGATCCTCGTAGACCGATAGGATCATTTATCTTCCTGGGCACGACAGGCGTTGGTAAAACCGAACTTGCGAAAGCCTTAGCAGAATATCTATTTGACGACGAAGACATGATGACCCGAATCGACATGTCGGAATATATGGAAAAACATTCAGTGTCGCGTCTTGTCGGAGCTCCTCCGGGATATGTCGGCTATGAAGAGGGCGGCCAGCTTACAGAGGCTGTCAGACGCAAACCCTATAGCGTAGTGCTCTTTGATGAAATTGAAAAGGCCAATCCAGACGTATTCAATATTCTATTGCAGGTGCTTGACGACGGAAGGTTGACCGACAACAAGGGAAGGTTTATTAACTTCAAGAATACTATTATCATCATGACCTCCAACGAGGGTTCTAACATCATCCGAGAGAACTTCGCCAATATGAAGGATGATGAGAGGGAAGAGGTGATTTATAAGACGAAGCAAGATGTGATGGACCTCTTGAAGATGAAGATCCGGCCGGAATTCCTCAACCGTATCGATGAGATAGTGATGTTCACTCCGTTGAACAAAAAGGAAATTCAAGAGATTGTAGACTTGCAGGTGAGAAGCGTTCAAAAGATGCTTGAATTCAACGGAGTGACCCTGGAAGTTACCAAACCGGCTCTTGAACTCTTGGCGGAAGATGGTTATGATCCCGAATTCGGGGCAAGGCCAGTGAAACGGACAATACAGAGAATGGTGCTCAACCAGCTTTCGAAGGATATTCTTTCGCAGAAGGTAGACCGCGAGCATCCGATTAAGATAGATCGAAAAGGCGACGACCTTGTATTCACCAATGAATGAGAAATAAATGAAAAGAGACGTTATCATAGCATGTGATTTCGGATCGGTAGAAGAATGTAAGGGTTTTCTTGACAAGTTTAAAGACTTGTCGAGGAAACCTTTTCTCAAAATAGG
Source organism: Muribaculaceae bacterium (assembly GCA_022509125.1). GTDB lineage: Bacteria > Bacteroidota > Bacteroidia > Bacteroidales > Muribaculaceae > Lepagella. The sequence continues at coordinate 24,969 of JAFLTU010000022.1, forward strand.
GATGGAACTCTTTTATGCCGCCGGCCCTGAAATCGTCAGAGAATTAAAAAAGCAAGGGTTTAAGATTTTCCTGGATCTAAAACTTCATGACATACCCAACACTGTTAAAAAAGCAATGAAGGTGTTGTCGGGTCTTGATGTTGATATGGTCAACGTGCATGCCTCAGGAACAAAAGAGATGATGAAGGCAGCCCTTGAAGGATTAACGCGAGAGGATGGTAGCAGGCCTTTATTGATAGCTGTGACCCAATTGACATCTACGTCTGAAACAGCGATGAGAGAACAACTTTTAATAGACAATCCAATGGATGAAACGATAGCCCATTATGCCAGGAATGCTATGGAGGCAGGGCTTGACGGAGTTGTATGCTCTCCTTTGGAAGCCTCGAAAGTGAAAGAAGCCTGCGGACCTCAATTTCTTACTGTCACCCCCGGCATTCGCTTTGCCGACTCGGCGAAGGATGACCAGGTGAGGTTTACTACACCCGCAATGGCCCGAGAATTAGGGTCTGATTTCATAGTTGTAGGGCGCCCTATCACAGCAGCAGCCGATCCGGTAGCTGCCTATCAAAAATGTGTTGAAGAATTTTGCCAAGACGAAGAATTACTATACAATCCCTCAACGTTTATATGAATACGACAGAGAGAAGAGTAGCGAAAGAGTTACTGAGAATTAAGGCTGTTTTTTTACGCCCCAATGATCCATTCACATGGGCCAGCGGCATCAAAAGTCCGATTTATTGTGACAACCGTCTCATCCTTTCCGACCCGGATGCCAGAAGAGTAGTGGAAGAGAGCATTGCCAAGACAGTAGACGAGCGATATCCCACCGCCCATTCTTTGATGGGGACGAGCACGGCAGGAATAGCCCATGCGGCGATAGCTGCGTGGATCTTAGGGAAGCCGATGGGTTATGTGAGAGGAGGAGCCAAGGATCATGGAAGGGAAAATCGAATCGAAGGGAGGCTTGAAAAGGGAGATAAGGTGGTGGTTATAGAAGACCTTATATCTACTGCAGGGAGCTGTGTGGAGGTTGTTGAGGCCTTGAGAGAGGCCGGGGCAGAAGTGCTCGGTATTGTCAGCATCTTCACCTATGGAATGGAAAAGGGGCTAAAGCGACTTAAAGAGGCGGAAGTGGAAAATTATTCACTTACGAATTTCGATACTCTTTGCGATGTTGCCCTTGAGGAGGGATATATCACCAAGGAGGATGAAAAGAAATTAAAGCAATTCATGAAAAATCCGACAGACCCGTCATGGCAAAACATCTGATAGACCCGACCGACCTGAGTAAGGAGGAACTCGAAGAGATTTTAGACCTTGGTCAGAAAATCATAGACAACAGGGAAAAGTATTCCGAGGTATGTAAGGGAAAAAAACTTGCGACACTCTTCTATGAACCCTCCACCCGGACCCGATTAAGTTTCACTTCAGCCATGATGGAACTTGGAGGGAATGTATTGGGATTTTCGGATGCGAAGAATTCTTCAGTGAGTAAAGGTGAAACATGTGCCGACACCACCAAGGTGATTAATTGTTTTGCGGACATCATCGCAATGCGTCATTTCGAGGAGGGAGCGGCCATGGTGGCAGCCATGAATTCGAAGGTTCCTGTGATAAACGCGGGCGACGGCAGCCATAGCCATCCTACGCAGACGTTGACCGATTTATTGACTATAAAAAGGGAACTTGGCAGGATAGACAACATCACCATAGGTTTTTGCGGGGATTTGAAGTTCGGACGGACAGTGCATTCACTGATCAAGGCATTATCGAGATATGAGGGAGTCAAGGTGGTTTTAATTGCCCCGGAACAACTGCGGCTGCCGGATTATATGAAACAAGAGGTCTGCGAAATGAATGGAGTGCCTTATGTAGAGGTAGATTCAATGGAACCTGTGATAGGGGATCTCGACGTTTTGTATATGACGAGAGTTCAGAAGGAGAGATTCCTCGATGAAGATGAATACGATCGTGTGAAGGATTTCTTTATTTTGGATGCGTCAAAATTGAAAAACGCTAAAAAAGATATGTGCATTCTTCATCCTCTACCACGTGTTAACGAGATCAGCACGGATGTTGACTCAGATCCCCGTGCTGCCTATTTCCGACAGGTTGAGAATGGGAAATTTGTCAGGATGGCTTTGATAAGCAAACTTCTGGAATGGTCTAAAGATCCCACCAAGGATTCGCAACTTGTGCCGGAAGATGCTGTTAGAGGGAAGTATGTATGTCGCAACAAAAGGTGCATATCCAACATAGAAACCGGAGTGGAGAGCATCTTCAGGCCTGCTCTTGACAAGCCGGGAGAGATGAGATGCCTTTATTGCGAATCGAAACCGCAGACTAGGGAAAATAGCTGAACTCTAATCAAGATCCCACCCATAGTCCCTTCCTATAGAAGGAGGGGAAGATAGGGAACCAAGAACTGACAACTAAAAACTGAGAACAAAAAACTAATACCCAAGAACCGGGAACCGACAACAATATAGATATGGAATTGACTTATACGAAGGCGATGCAGGAGCTTGAAGAGATAGTAGGGAAGATGCAGAGCGATAGTTGCGATATAGATTCACTGACAGCAATGACGAAACGGGCGGCTGAATTGATTAAATTCTGCAGGGAGAAACTTTTCACAACTGATGAAGAGGTGAAGAAGTGTATCGAGAGCCTTAACAACCTGCAATAACTCACAAATTTCTTCAAAGTATATTTTTTATTCGCGGTAGTAGATTCTTTTGACTCGCGGGGAGACAGACGTGAGAACTTCATAGGGAATTGTGTCAAGGGAATCTGCGAGTCTTTGCAAGGAGGCGTTTTCTCCGAAAATTTCCACAGAGTCACCTTCCCGGCAATCAATTCCGGAGACATCTATCATCATGGCATCCATGCAGATATTGCCGATAGTGGGTGCAAAACTGCCGTTAATAAATACTTTTATAGCGCCATTCCCGAATTTTCGGTTGATGCCATCGGCATAACCAACGGGAAGGGTTGCTATTCTTGTTTTCCCCTTTATTTTGCCCTTTCGACCATAACCGACGGCCTCATTACCCTCAATTTCTCGGATGCATATAATCACAGAGCGAAGGGAGGAAACGATCGCCAAAGGTTTCTCTATGGACGGGGGGAGTGTGTTTGCTCCATATAAACCTATTCCGAGTCTGACTAGGTCATAGTGGTGATCCGGGAATCTCAAAATACCTGCTGAATTCAAAATATGTCGTTTAACCGGATATCCTAAAGTCTTTATAATTTCAGAAGACATTTTCTCAAAACGTTGGAGCTGCTTCAGAGTGAATTCATCCATATCGAGACAGTCGGCAGTGGCCAGATGGGAGAAGATAGAGGCAACTTTTAATTTAGAGGACATCCGCAAGTCTTCGCAAAGGCCCGGTATTTCTTCTTCGAGAAAACCCATTCGATGCATTCCGGTGTCGAGTTTAAGGTGTATGGGATAATCTTGAAAGTCATATCTCCGGGCTTCGCGAATGAAGGTGAGGAGCATATCGGGGGAATAAACGACAGGCTCCAATCTATTGTTGAACAGGGCTTGATAGTTTGCTGCCCGGGGGTTCATAACCATAATAGGCATGATGATGCCGTTTCTGCGGAGGTCTATGCCCTCATCGAGAGCAGCGACGGCCAGATAAGAGGCCCCGGCATCCTGTAGAGTCTTTGCAATTTCAAAACTTCCGGCACCATAACCTGAGGCCTTTACCATAGCAATAATCCCTGTGGAAGAGGGCACATGACTGCGGAAATAATTATAATTCCTAAGCAAAGCGTCGAGGTTGACCTCTAAGACCGTCTCATGATGTCGAGCCTCCAATTGTTGAAGAATTGCCTTGAAATGAAATTCAGGGCTTGCCTTCAAAAGAATTATTTCATTATTAAAAGAGGATGGAGAAAATTCCTTAAGAAATTCCTCTACAGAATTAAAGAAAAGGGAATCCTTCGGGAAAAGGGCGGCAAAAGAGGAAAAAGAGGGCCCAATACCGATAAACCGGTTGATTTTGGTCTGCCTCACAATACGTGCAATTTCATTATAAGTCTCTTCGATGCTGTTTCCTTCATGATGCAGGTCGCTAATTATAAGAGAAGAAGACTGCCAAGGCATTTTCCTTCTTTTCATAAAATCGATAGCAGGGATAAGGGAAGAGAGGTCGCTGGTGTAGGAATCGACCACGAGAGAGCAGCCATTCAGACCTTCGGAGACGTTTAGCCTTGTTTTGATCCTATGGAGGTGAGCAAACCGACTTTTAATTTCCTCAATGGGAATTTTTTCCTTTAAGAGGAATGCGAGGGCATTCGCATAGTTTTCGAGGTCGTAGGGTTGTGAGAGATCGGCCTCGATTTCCCCCCGGATGTTTTTATAAATAAAACGAAAGCCGTTAGACAGGGTTTGAATCAATATATCGGCTTTGGGATTTGACAACGACCATGTCAGAGTCTTTGCCGCAGGCTTAAGAGATGAGAGAGAATTGGAAATAAAAGGATCGTCGAGTGAAAAGATTATGGTTTTTACGTTGTCTTGGATTGCAAGGATAGCTTTTTCTACAGCTTTTTCCTCCATCGAAAAGAAACCGTTGGAGTGGGGATCTCCTATATTAGTTAAGATGACGGAGTCAGGACGAATTATTTTAGCGAGAGGCTCCATTTCTCCCTTTTTCGAGATTCCAGCCTCTATAATGGCATAGTCAGAATCAGGGGATATTTGCCATAAAGATAGTGGCACCCCGATTTTAGAGTTATAGCTACGCGGAGAGCGGGATATTTTTGCCCCCGGTTCTAGGAATTGAAAGAGCATCTCCTTAAGGGTTGTTTTGCCCCTGCTTCCTGAGATGGCCACGACTTCTTTTGCATTCCGACGTGGAAGGGCCCCAACGGAAGATAGTGCGACAAAAGAGTCGGGCACGATCAAAATGTTGGAATCCTTTATCCCCTTGAAATCCCCGGGAATTTTTTGGCACACGAAATTCCTGACCCCAATGTCATGAAGATTTTGCATGAAATCATGTCCGTCTCTTCCTCCGGGAGTTGAGAGGGCAAAAAAGAGTGCTGACTCGGCCACGAAATGATTTCTGGAATCAGTGGCCAGTTCCTTTATTTCATCATTGGGGCGGTTTATAATGAACTTGCCTTTATTGGCAAAGGTTTTTCCCAAATTCTCAACGATAAAATCTATTGTCATGACAGAGTATGGATGGAATGAAGAGGGGGTTGAAGAAATTTTTTCAAAGTTAAAGATTTAGGGCCAAAAAGCAATGCTTGTTGGTAAATGTAAAGAGTTTAGAAGGGGGAGAATAGGAGTTGAGAAAAAGGATACAGATAGGAAGCCAGGGGATATTGAGGGATTTGTTTTAGTGGGAAATAGTGAGTAATTTTGTGATATGGAAAACAAGGGCTATCTTCGACAGCCATTCACCTTCGACAGGGTAGCGAGGATAACGTTCAGCATTCTTGGGATCATTGCGGGGCTCTATCTGCTTGATGCTTTAAAGGGAGTGTTGTTGCCTTTTTTTGTGGCCTGTCTGATTTCCTATATGTTGGAACCGATAGTGAAATGGAACATGCGGTTGCTTCATTTGCGAGGGAGGTTTCTTCCGGTGGTTCTGACATTGCTTGAAGCTTTGCTGATAGTAAGCATCTTCAGTATTTTATTTTTCCCATATTTAGTGGCAGAAGCCGAACAGATGGCCGTGATGGTCAAGAAATATGCGACAACGCAGATGGAAATTCCGTTTATCTCCGGACCAATTTATGACTTTTTAAAGGAAAATCTTGATTTTGAGAGTATCTCGCGGATGTTGACCCCGCAGGAATGGAAGGAATTGCTTAAGACAGCGTTGTCATCATCGTGGAATTTTCTAAGTTCGGGCCTGTCTTTCATTATTGGAGCAATCAGTTGGCTGATCGTGATTCTCTACGTTATTTTCATCATGCTTGATTATGAGAGAATAATGTTGAGTTTCAAGCAATTGGTTCCTTACCCTCATCGTCGTCAAATATTTCAGATCGGAAGGGATATCGAGCGGTCGATGAATCGTTATTTCCGTAACCAATTTTACATCGCGATGATAGTGGGGGTATTGTTTGCGATAGGTTTTGTGATAGTTGGATTGCCTATGGGAATTGTAATGGGTGTTTTTATCGGATTTCTGAATATGGTGCCCTATCTTCAATTGATATCCTTACCGATAACAGCCATACTGTGTCTTGTGAGCACGGCGAGCACGGGAGTGGATTTTTGGGTAATATTCTGGGAGTGCATGGCAGTCTATGTGGTGGTTCAGATTATCCAGGATCTCTATCTAACCCCTCGGATAATGGGTAAAGCCATGGGATTAAACCCCGCTATAATATTGCTGTCTCTGTCGATATGGGGAGCTTTATTGGGTTTTATGGGACTTATCATAGCCCTGCCTTTGACAACACTGCTTCTATCATATTATAATATTTATATTGTGGAGAGATACAGGGGTGCTGACGACTGTTAAGAGTAATCAGTGAAAAGGATTAGATAAAGGAGAAGGTTGGGGAATAAAAAAATCAGGAATAAGGATGCTGAGACTACCGATAAATATAAATATAGAGGCTGAGGAAATAAATTTTCAGGGGGAGAATACAGAAGAGTTGTTGAATCAGACCTACACTGAAATCAACGACGAACGGCCATCTGGGTCAGAACAAGAACAGGAGAACAATGGATTGATAGCCGACCTGGCTTTAATATTGTTGCTAGGAGCGGTTGTGACTCTTCTCTTCAAACGGCTCAAGCAACCGGTTGTTTTGGGTTATATCCTTGCAGGATTTTTGGCAAGCCCGAAGTTTACTTATATTCCTTCGATATCAAACCTGGAGAACATCGAATTTTGGGCCGACCTGGGAATTGTGATCCTAATGTTTACTTTGGGACTTGAATTCAGTTTCCGTAAATTGATGAATGCGGGCTCGTCAGCAGTAATGACAGCGTTGATAATTATCACCGGGATGACGTTTGCGGGATTCGGAGTGGGTAAGATCCTGCATTTGAATTCAATTAACTGCATATTTTTAGGGGGCATGATTTCGATGTCGAGCACAACCATAATCCTGAAGACATTGACCGATCTTGGCATGCGTCAGAAGAAATTTGCCTCGTTAGTTTTGGCGGTGTTGATAATAGAGGATCTTTTTGCGGTCTTGATGTTGGTGCTTTTGTCATCGATAGCTGTTGGGAATGTAGAGGGAAGCGAACTGCTGTTTTCAATCGGGAAACTGCTATTTTTCTTAATAATTTGGTTTTTGGTTGGAGTCTTTGTATTGCCCTCTTTCCTGACAAAAGTGAAGGGTTTTCTCAACGACGAGACGATGCTTGTGGTTGCGATGGGTCTTTGCTTTTCGATGGCGGTCTTCTCGGTGGTATGTGGCTTTTCGCTTGAACTTGGCGCTTTTGTGATGGGCTCGATTTTGGCAGGGACGATGTTTGCCGAACGGATGGAGAAGGTGGTAAAGCCGGTGAAGGATTTATTCGGGGCCGTGTTTTTCATTTCCGTAGGAATGATGGTAGACCCATCGGTATTGGTTAGCTACTGGTGGGAAATATTGATACTGGCTGCTGTTGTAATCGTGGGCATGATATTCTTCGGAACACTGGGGATGTTGACAACGGGGCAGAGCCTTCGGGTGGCCATCGAGAGTGGTTTCACTTTGACCCAGGTAGGTGAATTCTCGTTTATCATAGCCTCGCTGGGTATGAGCCTGGGAGTATTGCAGGAATCCCTTTATCCTATCATTGTGGCTGTCTCGGTCATTACTATATTCACTACTCCTTATTTTGTCAAGATGTCTCAGCCAGCCTATAAATTTGTGGAGTCTAAGTTGCCTGAAAACCTTAGATTCCTGATCGACAGATATTCGAAACAGGTTGTAGACAAAAACAGCGACAGGAAACTTTGGAAGGATATCCTGAGTCGTTATTTGGGCAGGATGGTGATATTCTCTGTGATATTGATAGCCATCATACTTGTGAGCCGCCAATTCCTGTTTCCGTTGCTTGAGGCCTATATGCACGACTGGGGAAGATTTTTGGCCACAGTGATCACCCTCGGGGCTATGATGCCCTTCCTGTTTGCACTGTCGTTTAGCACACTAAAAGAGAATGAGAGAATGCGGCTCCACAATTCTGCAAGTTTTTATTCTGTTCCGCTTGTGGCTTTGCGCATTATCCGGTATTTAGTGGCATTGCTTTTCATCGTGTATCTATTGACATTAGCTTATGATGCAACAGTGGCCTGGATAGCCGGCATCATCTGTCTGGCAGCGATCATCACATTTGCCTCCCAGAAGATTAGCGCACGCTACACCACGATTGAGAAGAAATTTATAGACAATCTCAACATAAGGGAAAATACGAAATCAGGAGCCAACAACCATGTTATAGACGATCTTCACCTGGCTTATATCGAGGTGGGATCCTATTGTCCGTTTGTTGGCGACAAATTGAAGGATTCGGGTTTACGAAGCGACTATGGGGTAAGTATAGCCAGTATCCAAAGAGGAGAACGATTGATGCCCCTGCCATCGTTTGATGCCAGGATATTTCCCGGAGATGTCTTGGGAGTAATCGGTACAGACGAACAAATCAAGCGGCTTAACGATGATATCGAGAGAGATGAGAAGGCTTATAGGGCTTTGGATGTTTACACATCAAAAGTCGATATCGGGAGTATCACACTGTCGGAGACTTCCCCGGTGGCGAATAAATCTCTTGGAGAGACAAATATTTTAAAGGATTTCTATTGCATGGTTGTGAAGGTGCAGAGGGGAGAAGATGTCTTTGAGCAGCCGGGGCCTGACACGGTGTTGCGACCGGGGGATATAGTCTGGCTTGTTGGTGACCCCAACAAGATGGAGGAGATGAAATAGGGTAGGGAGAAAAGATTTATCCGCCGAACTGTTGGGGATATATTAGAATTAGGTTGTCGTTTGAATGATTTTTTTGAAGGTAGGCGGGCAGACCATCAAGCTCGGATGAGTGAGAAACGGCCCCTTTCCTCGCCCCAATGATTATAAATATATCGTCTTCATTTATATCGCTCGAATGCAGGATGAAATCATCCCATGAATTCATTGACCTGTATTCGTGGCGGATAGCATAACCTTCGGAAATAATAATGTTACGTATAAAGGAAGCTGTGGTGTCATAAGAAAGGAAAACGACTTTAGCAGCGAGCTGGGAAGCAAGATTGCTGACTCGTTCCACCCAAGTCTGGAATCCTGTTTCATATTCAGCTTTATCCGGGACCAGGACAATCAACCGCGCAAGAGTATCGACAGGAGTGAAACAACGGCTAATGAATATCATCTTGTTAGTGGCGTTGAGGAGTTGCTCAGTCATCGAACCGAAAAAAGAATCGACTATATTTGAGCGCCGATGAAGGCCTATCATTATGTCGGTGGCATGATTTTGTTTTGCCTCGTTGGTGAGACCTGCGACGACGTTAATGTCGTAACGCTCAATGTCTTTCACTTCGATATCGAGAGCCTGTGCGGCTGCCACAGCGATAGCTAGTGAGTTTCTGCCGGCTTGGACTCGCCGAGTGTCATCGGAGTTTCTGACAAAGAGGGCCGTAACGGGATTCTGATTGTTGCGATGGCGAAGGAGAAGAGCAAGTTTCATCAGATTTTCGGCAGTGACAGGGTTAGCCACAGCCACGAGTTGACGGGCATACTCACCCGGGAGCGTTTCGGCCTCTTTTTTGAATTCCTCTTCGGTTAGTTCGATTCTAAGACGTTTTGCAGCAGACTGGGTGGAAATAGATGATACAACGCAGCTAACAAGGATCATTAAGACAGCGCCGTTGAGCATGTCTTCTGATAGAAGTCCGTGCTGGAATCCGATAAGCGCGGCAGCGATTGTTGCAGCGGCCTTACCGGATGTCAGACCGAACATAAGCATACGGCCCGACCTGTTGAATCCGAAAATTTTTGAGGCACCGTAGGCCGAAATCCATTTAGCAGCCATGGCGACGACGACCATGTTTAGAGCAACCCATCCGACGTTCCAACTTTTGAAAATAACATTGACATTGATGAGCATTCCGACCCCTATGAGGAAATATGGGATGAAAATTGCGTCGCCTACAAATTTAAGACGGCCCATGAGGCCGGATCGTTCCGGGATAAAACGGTTGAGGACCAGACCCGCAAAGAATGCTCCCAAAATGGCTTCCAATCCAATGAGGCGTGCCAATAGTGAAGAAAGGAACACCATAGCCAGGACGAAAATAAATTGATTGACCTGGTCGCTGATTTTTCGGAAGAAATATTTGGTGAGATAATGAAGAAGGATGCCCATCCCGACGGCGTAGGCAATCATCAGCCATAGGAGGTTGACAAAACGTATGAATCGGAAACCTCCTGAGTCGGCGGCATCGACAACACCTGCAAGGACAAGGAGAGCAAGGAGCACGGCCACTATTGTAGAGCAAACTGCAATGACTGCCGGTTTGGTGTTTTGCAGCCCGAAACGGCTGACGATAGGATAGGATATCAGAGTGTGGGCGGCATACATTGTAGAAATAAGAGTGCAGGTAGACCAAGAAGCTCCGAAAGCGAAACGCGATCCGAATATTCCAAAGACAGTGGGAATCGCAAAGGTAATGACACCGAATAGGACCCCACGGCCAAGGTTTTTCTGCAGATGGAACATGTTTATTTCCACTGCTGCCATAAACATGATATAAAGGATGCCGACCTGTCCGAAAATTTCGAAACTGGCGTCGCGAGCAAGGAAATTGAATCCATAGGGCCCGATGACTATACCGGCGATTATCAGACCGACGAGCTGAGGGATGCCAATGCGCCGGAACAATATCGGGCACACCAGAATAATCAGGAGGACGAGGAAGAAAATCTCGATCGGGCCTGTGAGGGGATATGTCATGGCGAGGAGGAGAGTCATCGGCCTGTTTTTTCAATCGGAGATATTGAAAATGGCTTTTGCATTCTCATCGGTTATTTTATCAATTATGGAAGGATCCAACTCCAAAACTTCGGCGATCTTGTCGCGGATAAAAGGGAGAAAGGACGAATCGTTGCGTTTGCCGCGATGGGGCACCGGAGTTAGATAAGGAGCGTCAGTCTCCAAAAGGATTTTGTTGAGTCCTATTTCTTTGATAGCATCGCGGAGGGCCGGGGCATTTTTATAAGTGACCACTCCGTTGATTCCAAAGAAGGGGTCGCAACCCTTGCGGATCCTTCGGATATCTTCGGAATTTCCGGTGAAACTATGGAAAATCAGAGGAACATTGGGCCTTATTTTTTCTATAACCTCCATGGTTTCTTCGATGGCCTCACGACAATGTATGATCACCGGGAGTTGATATTTCATGGCGATAGTCAACTGGCGTTGAAAGGCTTCCAATTGGAGGGGGAGGGTAGACTTGTCCCAATAGAGGTCGATACCCACTTCTCCTACAGCCACATAATCTCCCGAAGAAAGCTCTTTTTCCATGATGGGGATAAACTCTTCCCAATTGTCTTTTACGTCGGTGGGATGGATACCCATAGCCATAGAAGTGACATGGGGGAAACGCGAGTGGAAATCACGCACCTGAGCCACCGACTCCTCGTTGACGTTGGGGAGCACAAAATGAGAAACCCCGAGTTCTTGGGCACGAGCCAGGATATCGTTTATGGCCTCACCATAATCCGGATAATAAAGATGGGTGTGGGTGTCGATCACAATCGGGGACTCTTATTTTTTTCTGCCGATTAATTTTTCTGCGAATTTTCGGAAAGCCTCTTTTTTATCATCGGGCAGGCTAGTGGCGTTGAGCGCCTTCAGCGCGAGAGATGAATAATGGTTGACACTCTTTTTTGCACTTTCATCGATGCCCATCTTTTCGTAGATTCTTGTGACGGCCTTCACCCTGACGTCGCCGGCTGGTATTTGGAATGCTTCACGTAGAGCCTTGGCTGTCTGGGAATCGTGTTCAAGGGCCGAGACATAAAGATATGTTTTCTTGGCGTTATTGATATCTCCTCCGATTGTTTTGCCGAATGTAGAAGAATCTCCGAAAGTGTCTAGCCAGTCGTCTTGAATTTGGAAGGCGATACCTGTCTGGAGACCAAATTCATACATTTTGTCGGCATCAATTTCCGAAGCCCCTCCGATTAAAGCGCCAATTTTGGCACATGCTCCGATTAAAGCCCCCGTTTTATTGCTAATCATCTCTATATAGTCGGAAGTCGCGATTTTGTCGAGATCTTCAAAATCCATATCAAGCTGTTGGCCTTCGTAGACTTTAATAGCCATAGAGTTGAAAGTTTCTATAACGTTGCGGAGGATAGCGTCGCCTACTTGGGCTATATATTGTGAGGCCAGGGTGAGCATAGTGTCGCCAGAAAGGATTGCACTGTTTTCACCATATTTTTTATGGACTGTTTGTCGCCCCCGTCGGATGTCGCTTTTGTCCATGACGTCATCATGGAGGAGGGTGAAATTATGGAATGTCTCGAGGCCTATAGCCGGAATAACAGCCGGATTTATATCATTTCCGAAGGCGTCTGCAGCCATGAGGGTCAGAACAGGCCTGATTCGTTTGCCGCCGGCGGAGAGCGCATACTCAATTGGAGCATATAGAGATGAGAACTTCCCGCCAGGGAAAGAGAGTTTTTTAATTTCGGATTCGATTATGACGCGATATTCATCAATTGTCTTCATATATATATAATGAGTTAGATAGTGCAAAATTAGTAAAAAAAACGTGGAGGAGAAAAGAGATAGAATAAAATAGAAGACCGGAGAATGGGGTCAGGATAGTGAGGATATGGAATTGTAAGCAGGTCCGTATTGTTGAGGAGGAGAGAATTGGGAGAATAAAAAAAATGGGAGAAAAAACAAAAAAGGCATAAAAAGAGAAAAAATATTTTGCCATGAAATAAAAATTAATTAATTTTGCAATCGGAAAAAATCGGGGAGCGGTTTTTAAGGCTAACCAAAGCTTAAAAAATTGGCACGCGATTTGCGATAAAAGGGTGGATACCAGAGTGGCCAAATGGGGCAGACTGTAAATCTGCTGGCTTACGCCTACGGTGGTTCGAATCCATCTCCACCCACAGGACACTGACAAAACGAAATGCGGAAGTAGCTCAGTTGGTAGAGCATTAGCCTTCCAAGCTAAGGGTCGCG
>JAFLTU010000023.1 GCA_022509125.1 Muribaculaceae bacterium
ACTGAATACGGATGTCATTCCGATTTTCTTTCCTAATAATCCTGGCATTTCTTGTGTTTTTAATTACGTTATTCGTTTATCGTTTCTCGTTTATCGTTTTAAGTTGCTTACCGCTTTTAGAACATCATTTTTCTTTCCAAAGAACTTATGAGCTTGTTCAACATCATATCTATTCCTATCAACTCCTCCTCAATAGGAGTGATGATGTCATAGGTTGTATATCCTAATTCTACAGCCACATAAAGTTGAGATTGAACTTCGGCTGACGAACCTTTCGAGATATTTAGATGATTTATAAAAGCTCTATTCGATCCTCTTGCCTGACCCTCCGCTATATTGGATGATATCGAAACGCAACATCTTCGCAATTGTTCGCTCAAGGCGTTCTTTTCATAATGAGGAAACCCGGCAATTATTGAATATATTGGCTTCACTATTTTAACCGATTTCCTCCAAACTTCTAATTCAGTGAAACCTTGCTTTTTCATAGAAACCACTATTATCCTTCGAAAAACGAATTACTAAAAACGGAAAACGTTTTTATACCTTTATCGATACATCTACGCCGCTGGGGAGCTCGAGCTTCATCAGGGCATCCACTGTCTTGGCTGTCGAGCTGTAGATGTCGATGAGGCGTTGATAGCTGCTTAACTGGAACTGCTCGCGGCTCTTCTTATTTACGAAGGTGGATCGGTTGACTGTGAAGATCCTCTTATGGGTGGGCAAAGGTATCGGACCGCTTACTACTGCGCCGGTTGACTTCACCGTCTTCACAATCTTCTCCGCAGACTTATCGACCAGGTTGTGGTCGTAACTCTTGAGTTTGATTCTGATTTTCTGGTTCATATATTTTGTTTCTTAATTTTTTCCCTTTTTCGCCCTCATGCACTTAGCACTCGGCTCTTGGCACTTGGCACTTGGCACTTGGCTCTCGGCACTTAGCACTCGGCCCTCGGCACTTACTTCAACAAGTCAACTCGGCCTTGCACTTCCGTGAGCACATTCTTGGCGATTGAATTGCTAACCTCGGCATAATGGCTGAAAGACATAGTGCTTGTGGCCCTTCCGGAGGTGATCGTACGCAATGCCGTCACATATCCGAACATTTCTGCAAGCGGGGCCTTGGCCTTGACGATTCTCGCACCGCTGCGACTCGTCTCCATGCCTTCCACCTGGCCTCTTCTCTTGTTCAAGTCGCCGATCACGTCGCCCATGCTCTCTTCTGGAGTCACCACCTCTATCTTCATGATAGGCTCCATGAGCACCGGTCCAGCCTTCTCGCTGCCCTTCTTGAAGGCTTGGATGGCCGCAAGTTCAAACGACAACTGGTCAGAGTCAACAGGATGGTAACTTCCGTCGAGGAGGGTTACCTTGAGTTTCTCTACGGGATAGCCGGCCAACACGCCATTCTTCATGGCTGTCTGGAAGCCCTTCTGCACGCTCGGGATATATTCCTTGGGCACGTTGCCACCCTTAACTTCGTCGACAAACTGAAGATTGCCTTCAAAACCCTCATCTACAGGCTCGATCCTGACGATGATGTCGGCAAACTTACCGCGTCCACCAGTCTGCTTCTTGAAGACTTCGCGAAGTTCCACCGGTTTGGTGATCGCCTCTTTATAGGTCACCTGCGGGCGTCCCTGGTTACATTCCACCTTGAATTCCCTCTTCAAGCGGTCGATGATGATGTCCAGGTGAAGCTCGCCCATACCGCTGATGACGGTCTGGCCTGTCTCCTCGTTGGTCTCCACCCTGAAGGTCGGGTCTTCCTCAGCAAGCTTCTGCAAGCCCACTCCAAGTTTGTCGAGGTCTTTCTGGGTCTTCGGCTCCACGGCGATACCGATCACCGGGTCGGGGAATTCCATGCTCTCGAGCACGATCGGATGGTTTTCATCGCAAAGGGTGTCGCCCGTGCGGATATCCTTGAAACCTACTCCGGCACCGATGTCTCCGCAACCGATCACCTCCTTGGGGTTCTGTTTGTTGGAATGCATCTGGAAGAGACGGCTCACTCTCTCCTTCTTGCCGCTGCGAGTGTTGAGCACGTAGCTGCCGCTGTTCATCTCGCCTGAATACACGCGGAAGAAGCAAAGGCGTCCCACGTATGGGTCGGTCGCGATCTTGAAGGCCAGGGCACACATCGGAGCCTCCGGACTCGGTTCGCGGGTCTCGATCTGGTCGGGGTCGTCTACAGCATGACCCTCCACGATGCCTGCATCTTCCGGACTCGGAAGATATGCGCACACGGCGTCGAGAAGGGTCTGAACTCCCTTATTCTTGAAGGAACTTCCGCAGATCATCGGGTTGACAGCCATCGAGAGCGTGGCTTTACGGATTGCGGCCTTGATTTCCTCTTCTTTGATGGTGGTGGGGTCGTCGAAATATTTCTCCATGAGGGTCTCGTCATGTTCGGCGAGGGTCTCGAGCATTTTGTCGCGCCATTCCTCGGCCTCCTCGCGGAGGTTGGCCGGAATCTCGGCGATCTCATATTCGGCTCCCATGGTCTCATCATGCCAGAAGATAGCCTTCATGGTCACGAGGTCGATGACGCCTTTGAATGTCTCCTCGGCCCCGATGGGGATCTGGATTGGCAGCGGAGTTGCTCCGAGCACCTCTTTCACCTGCCTTACCACCTCGAAGAAATTAGCTCCCGAACGGTCCATCTTGTTGACGTAACCGATTCTGGGCACATTATATTTGTCGGCCTGACGCCACACGGTCTCGCTCTGGGGTTCAACGCCGCCCACGGCGCAGAATGCGGCGACAGCACCGTCGAGCACACGCAGTGAACGCTCCACCTCTACGGTGAAGTCAACGTGTCCCGGAGTGTCTATCAAGTTGATTTTATATTTGTTCCCGTTGTAGTTCCAGAAGGTGGTGGTGGCTGCCGAAGTGATGGTGATACCCCTCTCCTGCTCCTGTTCCATCCAGTCCATCGTGGCTGCTCCGTCGTGCACCTCTCCGATCTTGTGGGTCAAGCCCGTATAGAAGAGGATGCGCTCGGAAGTCGTGGTTTTCCCGGCATCGATGTGGGCCATGATGCCGATATTGCGGGTCAAATTAAGATCTTCGTGTTTTGCCATTGTCTGTTCTATCAATTAAAATCTGAAATGTGCGAAAGCGCGGTTCGCCTCGGCCATTCTGTGCATGTCTTCTTTTCTCTTGAAGGCACCACCCTGGTCGTTGAATGCGTCCACGATTTCAGCCGCCAGCTTGTCGGCCATAGTCTTGCCGCCGCGCTTGCGTGCATATTGTATGAGATTTTTCATTGATATGGATTCTTTTCGGTCGGGCCGGATCTCTGTCGGCACCTGGAAGGTGGCGCCACCCACACGGCGGCTCTTCACCTCCACTTGAGGAGTGATGTTCTCGAGCGCTTTTTTCCAGATATCGAGCGCGCTCCTCTCCTCGTTGGGCATTTTAGCCTTCACCACGTCGAGTGCGGTGTAGAATATTGTATACGCTGTGCTCTTCTTGCCGTCATACATCAGATGGTTGACAAATTTGGTCACTCTGACGTCGTGGAACACAGGATCGGGCAGTATTACCCTTTTCTTTGGCTTTGCTTTTCTCATTTCTTTTTAATTTTTTGGCTGTGATCTCTGTCTCTTCAACCGTCTCCATTCTTATGGCTCTCTCGCCCGGAATCCGGTTTACTCAACCACATCCTCCCTTCTCAGGGACTGTTTTGTTTTTTTAGTTGCCGGTTGGCAGTTTTCAGTTGTGGAATTTTCAGTTTACAGTTCCCAGTTTTATAGTTCCCAGTTACCAGTTTACAGATCCTAGTTTTCTGTCGTCAGTTTCAACTATTCACTATTCCCTGTTCTCTATTAACTATTCTCTATTCACTATTCACTGTTCTCTGTTCCCTTACTTCTTCGCAGCTTTCGGTCGTTTGGCTCCGTATTTCGAGCGTCTCTGGGTTCTGCCCTGCACGCCTGCGGTGTCTAATGTACCCCTTACGATATGGTATCTCACACCCGGGAGGTCTTTTACCCTGCCGCCGCGCACCATCACGATGGAGTGCTCTTGGAGGTTGTGGCCCTCGCCCGGTATGTAGGAGTTAACCTCCTTGCCGTTGGTCAGTCTCACACGCGCCACCTTTCTCATGGCCGAGTTAGGTTTCTTAGGAGTGGTGGTGTAGACACGCACACACACGCCTCTGCGCTGCGGACACGAATCCAGGGCCGGACTCTTGCTCTTGTCCTCAAGAGCTACGCGACCCTTCCTTACTAATTGTTGAATCGTTGGCATTCTTTGTCCTTTTGTTTATTGGTTAATTTTTTATTCTTTTTTCACTTTTTTCATGGCGCTTACCCCATTTCAAACCCTCTAAGCCCTCCTTTCAGGCTTCGAATGCTCCGGGGATTACACGCCTAAAATAGCCACCAAACAACTATCACTCAGCCGTTTAGCGCCATCAATGGCTCAAATCGCCACTTTTCTGTTGCAAATTTACTTAAAATTAATCTCTTATGCAAATCCCATTCCCTCTTATTTTTCCATTGTTTCTATCCCGTCACTCACCCTCAAATCGGATTTTGACCCGGATCACCACTCGGAAAAATCTCACTTCACTTTTCTATACCTGCTCCGTTAATTCTTTTTAACAGCTCTCCTTAATAAATCTTTAATTTTTTTGCTATATATTTGCACAAGTTTTCAACTTATGAGCAATTGACCTCCGCTCCTTACGCATATCAAACTGACTAACCGGACTATTGACGTGAAAATATATCTGTTTGACTCTCTTGAGGCTCATGAAAACCTCCTCCCTCTAAGTTTCACTCGTCCCCTCGCCGACTTCCGGTGCGGTATCCTTACCCTGCGGGAAAAATGGGAGCGTTATATCCCGGGCGACTACCAATATCTGCCGGTGGAATATCTCCAAGGAAAATTCGGACCCGATTCCCTACCGGATGAGGAGGCACTTTTCATTGCCGGCAATCTCTTGCCTCGCACTGACATTGTCTCAGCTATAAATGAGTTGGCACCGGGCAACGGTATCTCTTGGCCATCACCTTACCCGGAAAGAAAAACCGATAATGACAAAAAGGAAAAGGGAGAGATTTCTCCCGATCTAATCGCTTTCCGCGGTACTATCTCCGACCTGCTCGAAGGAAAGGCCAAAGTTTCTCAGTCTTCAATCCAACCTTCACGCATCTCTTTCTCCTTCGATGTCTTTCTAAAAAACGGCGAGGAAATCATACGCGATTTCCAGCTTATCACCAAGGGACGCCGTTCGAAACCCCTTCCTCCTTGCGTGCGTAAAATCTCCTCGCCGGGTCTTAAGGGACGCAAGCGTCTGATTTTCATCGAGGAGGGTGCGCAGGTGGAATGTTCGTCAATAAATCTTTCCAAGGGCCCGGTCTATATCGGACGCGATGCGGTCTTGATGGAGGGATCGAATATCCGTGGTCCCTTCGCTCTCTGTGAAAGTGCCGAGGTGAAGATGGGGGCCAAGATTTATGAGGGCACCACCGTCGGCCCGCATTGCAAGGTGGGAGGAGAACTCTCCAACGCTGTAATTTTCGGCTATAGCAACAAGGCCCACGACGGGTTCCTCGGAAATGCTGTTGTGGGTGAATGGTGCAACATCGGAGCCGGCACAAACGCCTCCAATCTCAAAAACGACTATTCGTTGATTCGGGTGTGGAACTATGCTCTCCATTCTTTTATGCGCACCGATCTTCAGTTTTGCGGTCTGATAATGGGCGACCATTCCAAAATCGGCGTCAACTGCATGATCAACACTGCCACTGTAATCGGCGTCGGAGTCAATATACATGGTGCCGGGTTCCCTCGCAACTTCGTTCCCTGTTTCTGCGAGGGAAGTCCTGTTACGGGTTTCTCCCATGTCCCCCTCAAGAAATTCCTCGATACGGCCAGTCGTGTGATGTCGCGTCGCGACCTATCCCCCTCTCCGGAATACATCTCTCTCCTCTCTCATATCTACGACGTCCAGTCTCCTCAAAAGGAAAACTGAAAAATTAAAAAAAGCCTCCGAAGAGGCTTTTTTCATTTCTTAAGAAGTTTCTCTACAAATTCATAATCGGGTTCGTTCGTGATCTGTTCGCAAAGGCTGGTGCCGATCACCTTGCCATTCTCATCGATCACGATAACACCTCTTGCCAGAAGACCTCTCATAGGGCCGTCGGCAAGCTCTATACCATAGGTCTTACCGAAGTCACTCCGGAAGGCGCTACCGGTTCTTACGTTTTCGATATCGTTGGCTGCGCAGAAATTGGCGAAGGCGAAGGGTAGATCTTCCGATACACATATCACAGCCGTGTTGTCAAGACTTGCCACATCCTTGTTAAACCTCCTCACAGAGGCAGCGCAAACAGGGGTATCAACACTCGGGAAGATGTTGAGAACTACTCTCTTGCCCTTGTATTCTTCAAGATTGAAATCCTTGAGGTCTTTGTCAACCAACACGAAATAAGGGGCCTCGTCTTCCACTTTGGGAAGTTCGCCCACAAGATGCATCGGCATCCCGTTTAAAAATACTGTTGTTTCCATAATTAAGCGTTTTTCGTTTTTTAAGCGTTGTTCGTTTATCGTTTTTCGTTTATCGTTTTTTCAATAGTTTTTCTTGTCTAAAACTATTCTAATAAAGCGTGGTTCGTTTTTTGTTTATCGTTTTTTCAATAGTTTTCTTGTCCAAAACTATTAAAAAACTGTGTACTATGCACTATGCTCTATGCACTCCTCTATGCTCGGCACTCAGCACTCAGCACTCAGCACTATACATTTCTTCAACACTCAACCCCCTGATTTTGTTCGACCTTTTGCCACTCCGATAATGATGTCGGCAACTTCCTCCGCCTTCATCTCCGAAGTGTCGAGACTCAGATGGTAGTTGCTGGCAACGCCCCATCTCTTCTCGCCACAAAAATAGTTATAAAATGATTCTCTCCTCCGGTCATGTTTTAATGCCAGATCCCTGGCTTCGTTTCTGTTCTTGGCCTCTCCCCTCTCAAGGATCCGGTCTACTCGCCTCTCGATGGGGGAATGGAGAAAGACACTCAGCAAACCCGGATGGTCGCGCAGCACCACATCTGCGGCCCGTCCCACGATCACGCATCCCCCCTTCCCTACCAGATCGCGGATCACACGACTCTGCACACTGTGCATCATCTCGCCGGAGAGAGGAACGGTGTGGAAATTGTCAGGAATTCCGTAGAGGCCCTGAAGCAGTTGCTTAAGCAACGAAGGACGCCGCTCGTCATGTTCCACCACCACCTCCTCTCGAAGACCCTCCGACCTGGCGGCAGCCTTAAGCAATTCCGTGTCGTAATAGGCCACGCCCAACCGGTCGGCCAAAATCCTGCCAACGCTCCGTCCCCCGCTGCCAAACTCCCTCCCGATCACTATTACCGTTTCTTCCTTTTTCATAATCGCAAAAATAATTTTAAAAGTTCAAAGTGCCAAGTGAGTGCATAGAGCATAGTGCACGGAGCATAGCTTTGAATAGTGGCAAACGGTCAAGAGAGGGCATAGAGCATAGTGCACGGAGCATAGCTTTGAATAATGGAGAACGGTGGGAAGTGCCGGAAAGGGCACTTGGCACTCGGCACTTAGCACTCTGCACTTCCCAAAGTTTTCATGCAAAAATTTGCATATCTTCAAATTAAATCATAATTTTGTAGACCCGATAGAGTTCCCTCACGCCAGGTGGGGTCGATTCGGGGTGCAATCTGACATCATAACAACCAATAAATCAGTCTTTTCTAAAAGACCGCAAAATACCCCCACAGGGATGAACGTCAAAAAGTTTTTTGTCCTCGCGTGCCTGATTTTGACATCCGTAGCGCCCCTCTTTTCTCAGAAGGCCGCCGTCAAAACCAACCTAATCGCCGACGCCGTAACCTCCCCTAACCTCGGATTTGAATTCCGAATGAAACCAAAATGGACCTACGAGATTGTCGGTGAGGTCAACGCATGGAACATCCACAACCGCCGCTGGCGCCACTGGATGGTGCAGACCGGTCCACGTATCTGGATCTGCGAGGCATTCCAGGGTTCTTTCTTCGGCCTGCAGGCTATCGGTGGCCAATTCAATATCGGCAACATCCCTAAGGCTTTTAATTTCTTGGGACAACATTTCTCAAACCTTAAAGACCGTCGCTATCAGGGTTGGGGCGTCGGTGCCGGCATCTCTTACGGCTACGACTGGATGCTCGCTAAACACTGGAACCTCGAGGCCGAAATCGGTGTCGGTTGGATATATACAAAATACGACCGCTACCCCTGCACCGTCTGCGGAACCAAAGAGGGTTCGGGCCACCACAACTACTACGGCCCAACTCGCCTCTCCCTCGCAATCGAATACCTGTTCTGAAAGTTGAAAGTTGAAAGTGAAAAAGTTTAATCCCATCAACCGTAAACTGAAAACCGTAAACCGTAAACAGTAAACCATTCAAATGAAACTCCTAAATAAAGTCTTTGTTGTTAGTCTTTTGTCTATGGGTGCTTTACAGGCACTGCCAGTGGACCTTCCTGCCGGAAACAAAGACAATTCATATCTCGGTGTAACTGTCGAGAATATCTATAAGCTCGACAACGGGAAATTGGCCGTGGAACTCGCCCTCGACCTTAACCGGGTTAACATGACAAGCCAGTTCGAACAGGTCTTCACTCCTTATATATATAATGGCACCGACACTGTCCGTTTCGACTCCTTCTCTCTGACAGGCCACAAACGCCTACTCTCCAACCAGAGAAACCACCGTGTTATGCCTGTCACTTTCTATAAGACGGAACTTATCCCCACAAAGCTTCCCCATCCAAATATCGAGGTATCAGCCCTCGGCGGCGCTGCAGGCAACTACGACCTCCGAGTGCTAACCAACTGGAGAGATTGGATGGAGACGGCCACCTTCGGCATCGATTCCGAAGTATTCGGATGCGCCAACTGCCTCAAGAAACTCGACGGCATCGGCGACGAATGGATGCCCCTCGCTCAAACCGACTTCGTGCAGCGCAGCTTCTTCCCCGAATTCCTTTATGTCACCCCCGTGGCCGAAGCGGTCAAGATGCGTGAAATCTCTGCAAGAGCATATATCGACTTCCCGGTGAACCGCACCGAAATCTATCCCGACTATCGCCGCAATCCCGAGGAACTCGCGAAAATCCGAGCCACCATCGACTCGGTGAAAAACGACAAAGATATCAACATCACTTCTCTCCATATTTCCGGTACTGCATCCCCTGAAGGCGGCTACCAGAACAACGTGCGACTCGCTTCGGGCCGTACCGAATCTCTCAAAAACTATGTGCAGGGTCTTTATCTTTTCCCGAAAGACTTTATCACCACGAGCTTCGAACCGGTAGACTGGCAGGGCCTCGCGGAATTCCTCCAGATGGTCAACGGTCTCTCTCAAAACCCGACCGATTCAATCCGCTATGACCAGTTCCAAAACATCCCCGGTGACCCGTCGGTTTGGGTGGCCGAAGTACCCTCCGCCACTGAAATCCTCGGTATCGTGAATTCTGATATGGAACCTGTGGCCCGCAACAATAAAATCAAGACCACCTATCCGTCACAATACGCCTGGTTGCTCGCCAACGTCTACCCGGCTCTCCGCCACTCAGACTATCGCATCCAGTTCGAGATCAAGACCTACACGGAGGTAAGCGAGATCCTTGAGGTGATGGCCACCCAGCCGCAGAAACTCTCGCTCGCAGAACTCTTCGTGGCTGCCAATTCGCAGGAACCCGGTTCGGAACTTTACAACCGCGCCTTCGAGCTGGCCGTGACAATGTTCCCCGACGATGAAACCGCCAACCTCAACGCTGCCACGGCAGCAATGCAGCGCGGCGACCTCATAAGCGCCCAGCGCTACCTCAATAAGGTTGAACAGGAAACCCCCGAGGCCGATTATGCAAAGGCCATGCTCATGCTCATGCAAGGCAACCAGGAGGAGGCTCTCCAGATGTTCAACTCCCTCTCCAACTCTCTCAGCCCCGCAGTGGCCGAAAAAGCCACAGCCGCCAAAAACGGCATCGAAGAAGTTAACCGTGCAAACGGCCGTAACTTCATCCCTGCGGAATAAACAACGTTTAAAGACATGAAATTACTCCATTACATATTAGCTCCAGTCCTATTGTTCGGTGCTTGGTCCTGCTCCGACAAATCAGACCCGGAACTTTCGTTGCCCCCGGTAGGTGGTGACGAATGTCTCGTTTCTATCCAAATGCCCGTCGTGGCATTCGGCAACAGTTCCTTCGGGTCAAGGGCTGTCCCCAACACTCCAATCGATGGAAACGAGGGCACACTTCGCTCTCTCTATGTCATGATCTTCAGCTACGATGAGGATAACAAGATATACCATCGGATGTCTTGCGAAGAAAAGATTGCGAGTGGAACAACAAATAAAGTTACTAACAATTACGACGATCTCGTTTACAACTCAGGCGTAGGACTCGGAATCGGCACATATAAATTTTATATCCTCGCTAACTTCCTTGAATATTGGGAGGATGATGATCGCAAAAACCTTGTTGGGGATGAAAAAAGAGAAGCCTTCGAAGCTGCTACCGATTCGGAGGAAAAGATAAAGGATCTTATCCTTACCTATAAAGGAAATATAAAAGGCGAAGAGCTCCCGATGATTTGTCTGCCCGAAAACATCTGCATCGACAATGAAGACAATACGGGTCAAGTGGCGCTCGAACATGGCGAATTCACAGTCTCCGAATCCGATGTGCTCAACCAGGAGAAGAAGACGCTTTACGCTCCCCTATCCATCCTTTGCACAAAGGTGAGGTTTACCCTCCTTTACGACCATACAGGTTTCTCATCTGAATTCCCGGCAAACGCCAGTTTCGAAATCAACCCCGGAGTCGATGTAGACAATGTCTACAAATATTTCTATATAAATTCACTTCCCGAATATCAGGAAACTCCGGAAACGGGAAGTGAGGTGATAGGAGAGGAACCCTCCGCCGATGTAAATAGTGAATCTGATATTCCTTCTGCAGTGGCTGAGGCAGATGACTATTTCAATATCCTTTCCAGTAGTGCCACCGAACCCATCATGATAGAAAAAACCAAGTATCCTTCCTTAGAAGATGGCACTAACGCTTATCTGGCTATAAAGGAATCTCTTAACGTGCCAAGCAATCTTGAGAAATTAGGGACGGAAGCCACATGGACAAACTCAGAACAGAGAGCCTGGCAATGCCTGACATATCTTCCGGCAAATCCCAACTCGGAACCTGTCACTACGCTCAAAATCTCAACCGGCGGCGGGGCTGTCAATGAAAGTTATACAATTCCTCTCAGCGCCCTTACGGAAGGTTATTTCTACGATATTGTAGCAAAACTTATTACCCCCAAGATAATTGCAGTGTCAATCAACGTGAAGGTAACAGACTGGACGTATAATCCCGAACAGTCTGTGTCATGGTAAGGTAGAGGATTATGGTTTAAAGTTTAAAGTTTATAGTTTAAAGTTTAAACCCGGCTCCAAACCTTATACCTACTACCCTCATACCTCATAACCCCTCTCTAATTCCCAAACCCTAAACCTCCCAAACCCTAATAGTCTTGAAACCTATTAAACCATATATCCTTTCTCTCTTTGCAGCCGCGGTGGTCTCAGTGGCAACAACGGCCTGTAAAGACGATATAATCAACATCGACGATCCGAACGTCGCTCCATCCGAGGATGTCTCCGGAGATGCCTACTATATGGCCTTGCGTGTCTACAACGCAGCCGCAATAGAGGCCGGAACCCGCGCTACCCACGACAGCGACGACAAGGACTACCCGGAAAACGGAAAACCATTTAATACGGGTCTTGCTAATGAAAATGCCCTATGCCCGGCTACTTCGTCAGAATCCTCTCCCCATTTCCTCCTGGTGTTTGAGGACAAGGAAGGATCAGATGACTCCAAGAAACTCGAGTATCTTTTCCCTTTGATAAACTGGGATTACGAAAAAAACGGCTCACAGGTTGACAACAATAATGAAACTGAAAAATCAGGCTACGTTGCCTACTATACCTTCTATACATCCTTGCAGCGTCCTGAAATTCCTAAAAATATCGGAACCCGTACGGTCTGTGTGGTCCTGAATGCAGGCGAGCAACTTAAAGCCAATCTTAAAGCGGCTGTAGGTTCTACTTATAGCGATGTAATGAGCCTGACAATCCAAGATCCCGATGCTGCTTCTACTCCGGGTGACGGCGATGAAATAGAAGGCGTCGCTATCTCTGCGGCTTCTCCTGCCGACTATCTTTTCTGCACGGATTCCGATGGCACTAAATATTTCACGATGACATCTTCAATCGTGGCTCCTCTTGATAAT
Organism: Muribaculaceae bacterium; assembly: GCA_022509125.1. Lineage (GTDB taxonomy): Bacteria > Bacteroidota > Bacteroidia > Bacteroidales > Muribaculaceae > Lepagella. The sequence continues at coordinate 12,317 of JAFLTU010000023.1, forward strand.
GATGATAATTTCAGTAAATATTACCCGAAGAGGGGAGAAACCGGTCCGGCGGTAATCAAATATAGTTCCAATCCATTCACTTGGTATCCAACCAAAGATCAGGCTGCAACTAACCCTATCTTCACTTTCTTCCTCGAACGTATGCAGGCAAAGTTCACCCTCACTTTCGAGGATCAAAAGGGAGTAAAGCATTATTTGGCCGAAAGTGGGGAACTCCATGCCGGTGATGATGGTTTTTGGAAACAGAGTCATATCGTTTTCAAATCAGGGGTAGATTTCAATCCGACGCAAGAAATAAAATACGTGAAGACATTCACTCCTCGCACCGCCGATGCAAAACCAACTTACACTATTGAAAAGGCTGCAAGCTGGAAGATTAATATCATGGGTTGGGGCGTAAATGCCGTTGAGTCGAAGGAAAATATCTTCAAGAAAATCGGTGCATCAGCAAATTATTTTACCGGATGGAATACAAATGCTTATAGCCACATCCGTAATTTCTGGGCCGAAGATTTAAACTATTCATCGACAGCATTCCCGGATCAATACCGCGAAGCTCGGACCGTAAACGCAAATGGCGAAATTGTTGTGGATCGTTCCATCAAAGCTTACAATGACGTTACACCCTCTCCCTCTCTCACTTATTTCAATTTCTCGGAACTCACGCAACCGGCCACTCACCAATATTCACCGGAAAACACATTCTCGACGGATGCTTTCATTGACGGGAGTAACACCAATTCCCTTGATGATGTCGCAACGGCTAATAAATCTCAGGCTTATATGCGAGCCGGGACTCACCTTATCCTGACTTCCCAACTCCTGATCGAGGAATTCGATGATGCAGGAGTTTATAAAGCTGATTCATTCAACAGCAACGGGGGTGCATACGATTCTTCAAAGTCGATTACCGAAGAAGGCAACCATGGTCTCTCCAAATATCTCATGAACGATATCTTCTGGAGCGAGGAGGCATATCTCGAATATGTAGCTGAATATCTCGGCTACTGGATGCAGGAAGATGAAGAAACCTTTGGTAAAAACGACGGTATTTTCTATTATTCACCTCCTATTTCAGAAAACAACCCAAGATATATCAACAATACCTATCTTAAAGTTGAACCCCTCTATGCTCAGGGAGCCGACGGCTGGGTACATATAATTCCCGATATCGACGAAATTTACAATAACACTGAGAAACTTTACTTAGTGGGGGAAAATATCAAAAAAGAATCACAGCTGACAGAAGAGGAAAAGGATGATGAAAAGATAGAGGACAAATTGATAGTCTTTTATTCAAAATTCCCGAATTTGAATACCGACGACGCCTATAAGCCTATCACACGAGCTATGTTTGAGGTGCTCGCCCTATCTCATCCCGAATACTTCGCTCAGCACTATAACCGGGGACGCATGTACTACGCTATTCCCGTGCAACATTACGACAATAATGGAATGACCAACCTCGTTACAGGTAAGTATGGAGTCGTAAGAAACCATTGGTATAGTTTCAACGTCACAAACTTTAGCGGGGTCGGCACTCCGGTGGATGTCCCCGAGCAGAAAATCATACCCAACAACGAGCGTTCGTTCGACCAGCTCGGAATCACCCTTTCTATCCTTCCCTGGCACGTCATGTCAGAGGAGGTGGATATCACCGAGCAACGTCCCGGCATCAATATCTCAAAGATTGACGAAGACCTCAAATTGAAAGCCAACGATTGGAACTATAGTCCCGATGAACTTGACGCAGAAGATGGATTCTAATAAAACTAACCTACTGATGAAGTTTATCCATAACATAAAGAAATTCATAATCCCGAGGAAGTCAGCGTTCGCGGCTCTTCCGGCTATATGCCTTGCAGCCGGCTCGCTCCTCTCTTCCTGTGTGGCGGAAGACCTCCCGGATTGTCCTGACAACACTCCGGATCTTCCAGGGTCGGAATATCTTCTCTCCTTCAAAATCAGTCTACCTACTCTCGGAAACTCTTCCAGGATTTCTGATCATTCCATCCTGGATGAGACTTACGATAATTATATCGACCCTACAAGAATGTATATCCTTTTCTTCATTGAGGGGGATTTCACAGAAGGTGGAGAAGACAATAGCGAAGTTATCGAGGGTGAAGATGGAAACGGCGAAAACTCAGGGGCTGAAGGTCTCCGTTCTCGCCTATCGAGCAAAGACGTCTACAGTAACTATAAGCTCTTCCACAAATTCACTGTTAAGGATCCTGCCGTCTCAATGATACCGGTGGCTTATGCCAATGATGTTGAAAAGGAGAGAGCCGGTCAGAAGGATTGGTATGTGAGAATCGCTATTCCGAAAGTTGTCAACGGTGAGAAATTCGCACAGACCCTTCGTGAAAATCGTTTCCGGATAGCCGTAGTGGCAAATGCCGAACCCGATAAAGTCCTCAAAATTGAAGTGGGCGACGACATTAATGTTTTGCACCATCAGACGGATCAGACTGATCCCTATGCTTCCAGCGATAACGCTAAGCTAACTTACGATTTCTTATATAGCAGCAACCCTAACAATAAATATAACAAGGTGCTCGGTTATTACACCGACTGGGTTGAGAGCAACAATGCTTTTTTCACCTCTGAAGAGACTACGCGTATATGGCTTCGCAACAATTGGGATCCTGAACAAGAATCAAGATGGAATGACGGGGATGGTAAACCCTATGTAAATCTATGGTCACTGTGGAATTTCAGCGGGACCGACTATCGTGATTTCTTTGAAGGTTATGAGGAGGAAATTCCTGATCCAAATAATGAAGGTTCTAAAATAACTCGTCCTGGTGAATATACTGTATACATTGATAAATGGGCGAGGAGAAATGGTAAGGTAATCTCTAAATGGATGTCTGAAGAAAATGCTACCACTAAATTACTTGATCTAACCGACGAGGATTACACAGACTCTGAGATTGCCGAACCTACCCCCTTATATTTCAAGACAATCGATGGAGCCAAAACCGTCACAGACGGGACAATGAAAGCTGTTAAGCTCCCCGAAGCAAATGCAGGGGACTTCGACTCCAACGACAAGATAAAAGAGTCAGGCAAAGGATATTTCAAATTCCATGCAAATGCCACAGGTAATCTTTTCATCACCGCCAAACATGGACACGACAGTTCTTTAGGAGGCACCAAAAATGAAAGTAGCATTACACTTGTAGCCCAGATTGGTAACTCTAAAAAATTCCAAAATTATACTTTTAAATATAGGAATGATAACGGTGACCCTAATGGGATACAAACTATCTCTAAAAAGATACAGATCACAACAGCCTCTCAGGATGTATATATCTACATACGTCCTAAAGATGGCAACTCCCTCGATATCTATCAGATAGAGTTCATACAGGATAAATACCTATACGATACTGATCGCACCGGCATAGCCCCGAGTAATGAGCAGCCTATCCCGATGTATGGCATCCAGTCTTATGAACCTCTTGGCAACCTCTGGGAGGTGGGCACAACATTCGACCTGGATAACTACAACTATATTAGCAACGATTACAATGATGTTGCTGACCCCACCAAGACATATTTCCATCCCATTTATATGCTGCGTTCGGTGGCTAAGATTGAGATCAAGATACCTACATCTCTTGAGTCTCACCACGTCTATCTGCGTAGCCTGAACAGGTATGCACGCTGGGAACCTGCCGACGTCGTTTCAAATACAAATGAAATATGGACTAAAGGCCATGACGCCTTATCCGGTCAGGACTATCTGAAAAGGGATTATTGTGAATGGTTCAATATTCAAAACCAAGGGGTCTTTTACAATCCTGAAACACAAAATCTTGATAAGATAATTGGGAAGGATGATGAAGACAATGATATAGTGACAGGTCGTCCTCAACTTGACGTCTACAAGAAAAAACTCGCTTGGTATTATGGCACTTGGGCTAAAAATGGTCAACTTGGTGGTGTTACTCCTGAGCAAACAGTAGATGTAACAAATGAGTTTGATTACCCGCACATAATGAATGCCCTTGTGGGCCGTTCCGACTTCTGTCGCTTCATTCCGGCAGGACATGAGGGTATCTACGACCGCTACGTCCTTTATGTAGGCGAGAAATATATCGATGATCCCGACAGCAAAGACCTCGGAGGGGCTGTGGAGACTTCTTCACCGAAGATCTGCCATATCGAATTCCGCACTAAAGACGATCCCTACGTAAATATGGACGATGACCAGTGCTATCGCGTCTACTTCACCAAGGATGGTGTCTATGGCACTCCTCCGTCGCTCATCGATGATGACCATGGATGGGAAACCCAATACGAAAACAAACCTGAAATTCTTAAGGAGCATTGGCCAATCTTGAGAAACCATTATTATTCTTTCACTGTGAAGGATATAGACAACAAGGTTGTGATCGTAGCACTTGAAGTGCTCCCCTGGCGCCAAGTCGACGATATATCCATCTCCTGGTAATAAAGGAAGGGACTTTCTCCGAAAGTCCAAAATAAAGGAAGGGGCTTTCTCCCAAAGTCCTAACAAAGCGAAGGGACTTTCTCCGAAAGTTCCAAAATAAAGGAAGGGACAACCTCCGAAAGTCCTAACAAAGCGAAGGATTTTCTCCGAGAATCCTTATAAATAAAGGATTTCATCCAAACTCCTGATAATCAGGGCCGAAGGCGTCAGCCTTCGACCCAAAAAATTTTTAAAAACTTAAAGTGCCTGATGTTTAAATCCAAATACTTTACTTTCGCTCTTGTTCTGGCAGGATTGTTTTCAGCCTGCACAGACGAGTTGACACTCGATTCTCCCGGCTCAACTAAGGATCGCTTGCAGCAGATCGACATGAACGAATCGCTCATGATTCCCTTAGCAATTTCCGGCGACTCTTTCTCAACGGGAACCCGAGCTGAAGACTCCTCGCTCCAGAATGGATCGGCACGCGAGCATGCAATAGACTTTGATATCGACAAGGAGTGTTTCGCAATTTTCTTCGATGACGAAGACAATTTCATGTATGTCAGAACCCTCTATCAGCATGACCAGCTCGGAGTCGGTGAAACCCTGACGGGACCCAACGACATTGGTGAATACCGTGCATACGCCGTCGCTTATATCAAAAAACCGGCTGATTATGACAAACTCGTCAATCCCAAAAACGAGGATGGTTCAGACAAGAAGGAAGACAAATATAAAGAAGACCTTGAGGAAGCCGCTAAGCTTCTTCCGGCAAAGGTGCTTGTAGTTCTGAATGGCGGCCGTGTCCACGATGCGCTCCTCAATAAATTCCATATCCAAAGTTTCCTCGACGATGAAAACTACGGGAAACTGATAGGGGTTACAGAATCCGGAGAAACCGTCACTCCTCCGAAGGCCTATGATTTCCTATATTTCACATGGTCGTCTGAGCTCTCGCTCTCAGCATCCAATAATAACGACGACGTGATCGGCATTAACAACCATGCTCACTTCACGATGACCAACTCCGCTTACTATGGTCCTGAGGAAGAATTCGTTGAGGTGCCCGATGAGGAGGGTTCAGAATCCAAGCATTGGGAAACACGGCCTGTCAATCCTTCCGCTAAGAATGATTATGAACATTATGAACTCAAAACTATCGTGCCGATCAACAAGGCTTGCATCGTTGATGCGATGTCGAGCAATATCACCCCGAAGAATGCAGCCGCGACTATCTATGTGGAACGTATGGCCGTGAAATTCTCAGCCCCGAAGTTCTCCACCGACGTGATCGGTTCCGACCGCATCTTCCGTCCTTCCCAGAATTCACAGTCTGTAGTGATATATTCTTGGAATAAGGACGGCACTCTCCATGCCGAAGACACCAACTGGCGTATCCACCTCATCGGATGGACCATCAATGGTCGCGAGAAGGAAAACTTCCTTTTCAAACACATACAGCAGGCATGGGACGGTTCGCGCTATGATGAAAAAACCGGAGTGCTTACCCCAGGGCAGGGATACACCGATAATGGTTACCTCGAAAATTGGAAACCAAAGTTATGGAACGATTATGGCCATCGCAGAAGCTATTGGAGCGTCGACCCGCATTATGACAATGATTACACGGTTACAACCGAAAACGGAAACATCACTCGGTCCGGCGATTTCTATCCCTGGCAATACCGTGCTGCCGTAGACCGTCAGGATATCTCCTATACCCAGGACGAAAACAACGTAGCCCTCCGTTATATGACCTTCAATCAGGTAAACTATTGGGAGGAGGGTTCGCTCACAATCTCTGAAAACACTTTCCACCCGTATAAGACCTTAGACGACAATGGCGAGACTCATACCCCCCCATTCAACGTCTACAACAAACCAAATTATAAAGACTCGAGGGCATCGCTTCTGATGGGTCCGCATCTGCTTGTCACAGCCAGGATATTGCTCTCCAACGACAAGGCAGAAGACGATGACTATATCGGTCAATTCTCACGCGTGGAGGACCTTTACGGCGACCGTTATTTCCGCTATTTCAAAACCAAAATGGATTGCTTCCGACTGTTTGTGAAGGATATCAACGACGCCTTGCGCACCCAGCACAACATGTCGTTCAAAATGTATTCCTGGAGCTCTACCACTTCCGGAAACGACAACGCCTCATCTTACACTGCCGTCCCCTCAGGAAAGTGTGCACTCATGTTCGATTGTGAGCTTGAACATACTGAAGACTATGAATTACGTTGGACACAGGAAGATAAAGAAATATATAAAAGTGTTGTGGCTTTAAAAGCCTTACTTCACAACAAACGTGTGGCCGATTGTTTCGACATACTCGAGAAACATCCTGAAATTCCCCTCTTCATGGATGCCCATATCAAGGATGGCGACTCGCGTATAATCCCCTGGATCCCCGGAATGGTGTTCCGTAACGTAGAAGAAAATAAAACTGACATCCTTGAAGTCCGGAGAGCCGACGGTTCAGTGGTAACGCCTCCGGCAAATGAACAATCAGGCTGGACCAACAACATGAGAAAATCCCTAATCTACGAATGGTTCGGCCCGATCGACCACTATGCTAACGGTTTCATGTATTATGCCGCCGACATACCCCACTATATCGTGGACAGGGAAAGCAAAGAGGGTTATTATGGCACTGTAAGAAACCATTGGTACACCTTCACTATCACCGCTATCAACTCGTTGGGCACACCCGTGGACGACCCGAATCTCAAGATTATCCCGGCTCGCTATAACTACCGCGACCAGATTTCGGTGAACATCGAGCCTTTCGACTGGCACATCATCCCCTCAGTCGATGTAGCCTTCCCTAATTAATATTTGAAAGTTTAAAGTTTAAAGTTGAATGATATCTTCTGTCAAAATATTATCCTTTACGGCCATAGCGGCTCTCTTTTCGGTGTTGGGTGCCTGCACCGACGAGCTTTCTCTCCCGGGCGAAGACTCAGGCGAAGTGGCTTACGTAGATGAATTCCCCGGATTACCCGATGAAATACGCGACGGCTACTCGATTGCCTTCCAGCTCAACGTAGACCCAATGAGCGGAGAGCAGCTTAGCCTCTCAACCAGGGCCACAGGTGAAAGCCTCCGCGAAATCGAACGTTTCGTCGACCTCGAAAAACTGCGTGTGCTCTTCTTCACCTGCCTCGACGACAACGACATAATCGACTCGGTTGGTAAACTCCTCACCCCCGAACGTTTGAAAACCTTCACCGGAACGCAATATGAAACCGGGGAACACGACTATTTCCTCTTCGAGGCAAAAAGCCGATGGGTTTCCGTCTTATCCACCGCCGATGCCTCCGATGCTTCATATCAGGTGACGGCTCCGGTCTTCACCTACGGTAATAACGAAGACTATCAATGGAACAAAATACGCGAAATCCTCCAGACGCGTCCCTTCAAGGTAGTGGTCCTCGCAAACCGTCCCGACTCTATCCATGCCGTTGACTATGACGGTGGTCAATATGACGACCCTTATTATTATGACAACAAGGGACCATATTGGGGAAGAGCGGAAAGTGACGCCACAATCAATCTTTACAATACAGCACAAACCAAAAATTTCACAGGATTAGGCAAAACCCTGGCTATGCAGGAAGGTAATAACAAAATCGTAATGATCAACGACCTGCATCATTGCGAATGGGATGCAGTCTACGCTTACAAAAACAAAGATTACGGGCCATATGATTTTATATTGAAAAGTCCGCAACATCATACTAATGACAATGGAAAGGACAACTGGATGGGGGCCGTGACCTCGTGGACCAATTGGATGACCCATGATGAATGGAAAGATCTTAAAGGAGAAAACGATCAAACTTTTGCTAATGCGGACTACCACAAGCAAGGTAAATGGATTTCAAATCCCAAAGATAAAGACAAACCTATAAATTTCTATCAGCTCCCTGACAAAAATCAGGGCATTCCAATGTATGGCTGCCAGAAATTCGACCCTCTTACCACTTGGAAGGAGGGGACTCCCATGAATCTATCTCCATCTAAAAACATTACCTCCAACGCTTCCTACAACCGCAAGGTTATCTCCCTCCTTAGATCCCTCGCCCGTATAGAACTATATATCCCAACGAGCCTCGGTTTCAAAGTTACGGAACCATCACTCATGTATTCCAATGTGTTCGGTCGAACAGAACCAATAGATGTGGCGACTCCTACCGACCGGCTAATGAAGAAAGTACATGACACCTCTTGTGAATGGAACGACCTTTACAAATATGGTCCGGTAGTAACCAGTAGTGTAACTTCGATGAATGCATTTCTAAATAAAATGTCATATTTCTACGGGACATGGAGACATTGGTGGAATTTCAACGGAGTGCTTGATCCAAACAGCACATCAGTATTCCCGGCCAAAACATATCCCCATATTTTTAACCCCTGTATACAGCGTAACGGTACGGCACGTCTCGACTTCGTTCAGACTACCGACGATGAAACACAATATTACCATTATGTGGTCTACACAGGTGAACGAAATATCAACGATCCCAACAAGTTCAATGATTGGCAAACAAAGAACACGGAGTTTATGTATTTCCAATTCAATGTGGGAAATAATACATATAATCTTCCAATCAATCCATTGAATACGGGCAAACAGGTGCAAGAATATCTCAAGATAAATGCGAGTATGGGTAATTACCGTGCAATTATGGCTGAAAGCACCGACCCGAATGAATGGAATTATCCAATCCTTCGCAACCACGTTTACACTTTCCGTGTCACTAAGGCCAACGGTGCTACTGACGGTGAGGGTATCGATGCTCTGGTCATCGTCGCCGAAGACCGCAACGCCACCATCGATTTCTGGTAAACATCCACAGTTGAATAACCCCATGCAAGCTGCCTCGCAGAGGCTGCGCAGCTTGGGGAGAGAAACAAAAACTAACCCAAGGGCCTCGGAGAGGCCTAAGAAATTGGAAAGTGGTTTCACCATAAAGGCCTCGGAGAGGCCAAAGTTGATTAACCCCATGCAAGCTGCCTCGCAGAGGCTGCGCAAGCTTGGGGAGTCCGAAACAAAAACTAACCCAAGGGCCTCGGAGAGGTCCAAGAACAACATAAGAATGAAACATCCTATCAAAATACTATCCCTCTCGGCCATAGCAGCACTCCTTTCGTTGTTGGCATCCTGCTCCGACGATCTCATCCTTCCTGGTGATGACCGTCCCGCCCTTGACGAAGCCCAGGTCGAGGCCGACGGCCAACCCATCGACGTCTGGCTCGAAGACGATGCACTCCGCACGCGTAACGTGCAGTTCGGTCAGGGTACATCCGTGCGCATCAACACCGTATGGCTCGGCATCTTCGATATCCAGAACGGAAATCTCGTGTCTTCTCAAGAAGTGAGAATGGGTTATGCTTTCCTGACATCCGGAACTGCTGAGTCCGGAGTGATCCGCCACAAACTCCCGGCACCCAACAGGAACCCTAGCTCAGGTCAGGGTTATTTCATGGTCGCTGTGGTAAATTATAACCTTGTAAACGGTTATAAAACTTCCTCATCTTCAGAGCTCAGGCCACTTACCGATCTTCTCGGTGAGGTGAATACCTGGAGCGACTTCAACGCCATCGGCGTAGACACTCAGTCGGCCTACTACGAGGGTGACGAAGATGACTCGGGACATAGTTCCGACTCACCTGTAATGGCAGGATTCCTACATTATGACCCCGTAGTCAATGGAATCAAATCACACCCGAATACGGAGATGCACCTGAAGGTAGACCAATTCGCCTCAACTACCGGTAATCAGAAGGTGCAATTATCTCCTGCCACAGCCATTAACCCCGTGGCAAGTGGTGGAGCGTTGAGGTTTACACAGGCTACAACCTCCGACAAATACAATTTGACCAATTATACCCTTTATCTGCGCAGGCTCGTTGCAAATATCAATGTCAACATTGTTCCTGACAATGATAAAGTGGAGATTACAAAAGTGTCTTATAAAGTTTACAACACTCCGAAATCTGTGTATCTTATCGAGCGCCGGATGCTCGACAATGAAGATAAATTCACCTCCACGGCCTCTCTTTCTCCGAATTTCGCCGACAACATGAGTATTGGTTATGAGTCTGATGAACACTGGAATGAAACTCCTTCACAAGGATCAAACGGCAGTTGGAGTTTCTCCTTCCAGCATTTTGCCAATAAGCATTGGGCACGCACGCAACCGGAAGACTATGCGGACAGGGAAAAGGTGACTTACGACTCCCAGGGTAATATCTCCTACTTCAATGCCCTCGCCTCCAATTCAAGCGATTTCAACAACAATGCATCTTACATCGTGCTGAAGATGCATATCACCGACAAGCTGCGCAACCGTTGCGCCGAAACGGAATACATCATCCACGAAGGTTACACATCCAATGCCGATGGGCTTGCGGAAAGTAACCAGACTACACGTCTCAACGACTTTTCTGTGGCACGTAACGTGAACTATACCTATACGGTCAATGTCCACGGAATCGATAATATTTATTATAACGTCAACGCCAATCCGAATGACAAAAAGGAAGATGACGGAGAGGAAGATGAAGAAAAGAAAGTAGAGGATGTCTTCTCAAATCAGGTAACTCAGCACCGCCCCGATCAGCAAGGCCAGGTTTGGAACGTTCTCTACGCCGGGGAAACCAAAAATAATGACGGAATAAGCAATTTCGGCTATATCCCTCCGACAGATGAATATATTCATGGCAATTACAAGAATTTCCTCGACTGGAACGGTCAATTCGGAAATAAAGGGATTCCGGTAAATGATAGCGAGGACAAATTTATAGGAACCTATTATCCGGCTTTCATTAAGTTCGATTCAAACAATCCCGACATAGCCTTCCGTATCTACGGATATAACAGTGCCTCCAATGCAACAAATGCAGAGGACCGGGTTGAGGGCTACAACTTTAACTTCTCGGATGAATCTTTCACTTACCTCAACAACCTTTGGCCTCCATCCGTCGGAGATAAGAGCCGTTATTTCCAGGATTATGACGCCCTTGTAAACGACTATCTAAGGCAAGTTGGAGATGACAAGCAAGGTTCAATCGATACCCAGCTTTTCTACACCTTCCAATTCAGGATTCATAACCCATCCGGAACACCCGACCCTAAATTCAAACTCGAAAATAAAGTAGAGGAGCTGAAACAACCTGACAACACCACCAAAACCAATACTTTTTCCATTGATCTCAACAACTGGGAATCTATCACACACCTCATCCAGGCAATCAAATATTTTAATTCACATAAGGAAGAATTTGGTGGGGAAGTGGAGCTCCCGGCTTTCGATCTCCTCGTTGCCCCACGTGCTCTGGAGGGAAGTTATGACACAGAGCGACCTATGGACTATGTGAGAGCCCTCTACATCGGCGACAAAAACGGCAAGATTGATGGGTTTGATGGTTGCTCAAAGCGGCAAAACATCTTCGCAGCCATTCAAGGCATCCAAAAATAAAAAATGAGTATCCTCTGTTTTCCCAAAAACCGAAATGTAGGGACATCGCGTGCGATGTCTTACAGTGAATTAAGATTAAAATAACACAACTTTCGCATATTTACATAGCCCTGGAAGGGCTTCGTCACGGTGGAGCCGTGACTGTGTTAACCCCCTGCGAGCGAAGCGAAGCTGGCGGTAAAATCAACCCTCTCTACCTCCTCAACCCCGGAGGGGTTGATTTTCAGGGTGGAAATAACTTAGGAAGTTAAATTAGAATAACATGAAAAAACTCTTTTCTCTTCTGGCTCTACTGGGCATCCTTCTGCCGGCCCATGCCAAAGATTTCTACCTGGCAGGGGGATGTAACGGTTGGACACCCAACAATCCCTCCTATAAATTCACTGAAGACAAGGGGGTCTATAGGTTATTTCTTTCCAACATCTCAGGAGAATTCAAAATCGTGACTTCCGCTTGGGAGGAACAATACGGTTGCCAGACTCCTATAGAATATGGCAAAAACTATGATGCCATCCTTAGCGATAACGCCTACAATATAAAGTTTCCGGGAAATTCCGCCAAAGACGTAACAATCACTTTCGACTATAACAACAAGACCGTAAGGTTTGACCTCACGCCGGAACTCTTTCTTGTGGGTGATTTCAACGGGTGGATGAAACTTCCCAAATATCGCTTCAACTACGCTGACGGAGTCTACACCCTCTCCCTTGCAGCCTTCTCGGGAGCCTTCAAGGTGGCTACCAAAGAGAAAACCTATGGCAATGGCAAAGCCGTGTCGTCAGCTGAAGCCCTCATTAAAGAAAACGGGGAGAACATGACCCTTGCCATCAATTCCGGGAGGGTGAAAATCACAGTTAATCCTGCATCCTTGCTCAGCCAAGACCAGGAGGATTCAGAGCAAACACCGGGTAACAATCCCGGCACTGACCAACCCGAGGATGGAGGCTCAACAGAAACGCCTCCTGCCGACACTCCTCCTACAGATAATCCCGACAACGGAGGCGGTTCTACTGAAACTCCTCCAACGGATAATCCCGACAACGGGGGAAGTTCCACCGACATTCCTCCGACAGATAAACCTGACAATGGAGAGGGTTCCACCGACACCCCTCCAACTGATAAGCCCGATAACAACGGCGGCGGCTCAACCGACACTCCCCCGGCTGATAAGCCCGACAATGGAGGGGGTTCAACCGATAATCCCCCGGCTGACAATCCCGATAACGGAGGCGGTTCTGACAACACTCCCCCGACAGATAATCCTGACAACGGCGACGGAGGTGAAACAAACCCGCCTTCGACCGACCTTCCGGATGATGATGACAACGATCCGACCGATAACCCCGAGGGAGGTAACGGCGATAACGGAGGTTCCGTCGACGACCCAAATGCTATCGAGGGTATCCAAGCCGACGAAATCCAACCAATATATTATAACCTCAACGGACTAAAGATTGATAACCCCTCGGGAGGCATCTTTATCCGGAGGCAAGGGGCTAAAGTGAAAAAAGTCTACATACCCTGAGGAATATAGGCCCTATTCTTAAAAACAAAAACTGAACTATCGAAGACATGAAAAGTTTCAAGATATTCCCTGTAATAGTTCTCGGAATCGCAGGCGTGGCCAACAGCGGCGCCCAAAGCGTAGACTTCACCAATCCCTCGATCAAAGCCGAAACTGAGGAGACCCCGGCCGAAGTGAGATATTACATAGCCTCCGACAATGGTCAACATAAACTCTCAGAGAAAACATTGGGGTTTGAAACCTCTACTTCCGGAAGCGTGAGCGGCACAATAACCCTCCTTCCGCAGACTAAATATCAGGACATCGACGGGTTCGGATTCGGCATAACGGGGTCTACCTGCTACAATCTCATGAAAATGAGCGCCGACGACCGCAAGGCCCTTCTCACTGATGTATTCTCCCCCACTCTCGGCTACGGATGTTCATATGTCCGTGTGCCTATCGGATGCAGCGATTTCTCTCTTCGAGAGTACACCTGCTGCGACACTCCGGGGATAGAGAATTTCGCACTGACAGACGAGGAGACCAAATATATTATCCCTGTAATGCAAGAAATCCTCAAGATAAATCCTGACGTGAAGATTATCTCAACACCATGGACCGCGCCGCTATGGATGAAAAACAACGGGCAATGGACGGGAGGAAACCTCAAATCGGAAAACTATGACGACTATGCCCTCTATTTCGTGAAATGGATTCAGGCGATGAAGGCTAACGGAATACCCATCCATGCGGTCACACCCCAAAACGAACCACTCAACTGGGGCAACTCCGCCTCTATGTATATGAGTTGGACAGAACAGAGAGATTTCATCAAGAAGGCTCTCGGGCCGAAGCTACGCAGCGAGTGTCCCGAAGTTAAGCTCTATGCCTACGACCACAACTACAACTACGACAACAAGAGCGAAGAACAGCATTATCCGCTGAAGATTTACCAGGATAAAGAGGCCGGGCAATACGTGGCCGGAGCCGCCTACCATAACTATGGGGGTGATGCCTCGGAGATGACCTATATCCACGACCAGGCCCCGGAGAAGGAACTCCTCTTCACGGAATGGACCGCCGGTGCATGGTCTTCGCCCGGTGTGGGTATGGAAGCGATCACAACCGACTCATGGCCAATCATTTATGCCGTGATGTTTAACTGGGGACGCGGGGCAATAGTATGGAACCTTCTTTTAGACAGCGACAATGGTCCTAACCGTCCGGGAGGTTGCGTGAACGGCAACGGGGCTATCGACGTGGCTAAGAGCGACTTCAAGAGTCTCACCTATAATTCCTTCTACTACGTGATCTGCGCGGCATCGGCAGCTGTGGGTCCCGATTCAAAACGTATCGGAACCACGGGCACCATCAACAAAATCGACTGCATAGCCTTCGAGAACGGCGACGGCTACAGCACCATGCTCCGCAATACCTCTTCAGAGGAAAAGAAAATCAGAATCAAGGAGGGCAACCGCAGTTTCGTGGCAACCGTCCCCGCCAATTCGATAGCTACATACCGCTGGTAAAAGGAGGGGCTCGTCACCTCCTTACTCAACCCCGGAGGGGTAGATTTTCAAATAATTGAAAGGGTAGTCAATACTTGCGAAATTAAGTTCAATCAATTTTTCTTAAAAAAATTTTTTCTAATAAAAGAATAAATTTTAATTTTGTGGCAAATTCCCGTTTAGGGGTTTTGCGGTCGCTATCTTGGTGGCTATCAAAACATGAGAAATAACCTTAATTATTAACCTTAACCAATTTTTATGAAAAAACTTTTACTTCTTGCAGCCGGCGCCTTTGTAGCCATGAGCGCCAACGCACAGTGGGCCGTTGTAGGTTCTTACACAGATCCTAACTGGAACTTCCAGGCATCCACAACCTTCGAAGGTGAAGGCGACGACCTCTCTTGCACAATCGACTATCTCACCACAAGCTTTAAGATTGTGGACATCACCAACGACAATTGGGAAACCGCTTATGGTTTGCCAGAAGGTGAGTTCCTCTCTGTAAACACTCCAACTGTCCTGACTTTAGGTAGTGATAATATCTACTTTGAAGGTGACCTTACTCAAGGTGTTAAAAACGCTCAGGTGACCTGGAATCCTACCACTTTCACTCTTGAAGTAAAGGCAGCTGCTGATGACATCGTTGAGGCTTATCCTGAACTCACAATGGTGGGTAGCTTCTATAATAACTGGGCAAATCCCGGCGTAGCTGGTACTGAAGAAAATGGCATTTATACCTATAAGGTAGACCTTGGCGAAGGTGGCGCTACTTTCAAACTCGCTTCAGCAGGTTGGGCTGTTGAAATCGCAGGTCCTGAAGATGGTGTAGTTGTAGGCTATGAGGCTGTTAAAGTTTCTATTGGCGGAAAAGACCTTGCTACAGAACTCGAAGGCGAACAGACCCTCGTATTCGACTACAATGCTTTGGAAATGTGGTTTGAAGACGGTACTGGTGTTGAATCTATCGGCGTTGACGCCAATGCTCCCGCAGCTTACTACAACCTCAACGGTGTTCGCGTTAACAATCCTGAAAAGGGCGTTTACGTTGTTAAGCAGGGCAAAAAGACTTCCAAAGTCGTTATCCGCTAATCAGCATCCACAAACTCATAAAGAAGGAACCCTCCGGGTTCCTTTTTTTGTGCCCCGCTCCATCCTCGACTCGTCTCCTTGTCATCCTCCGAACGGTAGGGACATCGCGTGCGATGTCTTTTAGGGACTTTCCCAAAAACCCAATTTTTCCCAAAACGGGCAAAAAATCCCCGTTTTATTTGGTCGATTTATAAAAAAAGTATAAATTTGCCTATCACCCTGTTTTGACTTTGGCCGTCAGGGAGATTGCTCTTGAAAAACTCAACCAAAATATAAAGCGAGGGCGCTATCCATAACATCGACGCCTAAACTAACCGGACATTATGAAAAACTCATTGACCTCCTTATGTTTAGGGAGTGCTATATTCTTTTTTGGAAGTCTCATTTCCTGTACCTCCGAGGCCCCTACCCTCCCGAACGATGACGCCAAAGAGGCAACACTCACAATCATCGTCCCCCGACTCGTCAATACTACCCCCGATGCCGAAACCCGTGCATCCTTCGGAGTGGATGCCACAGACGAAGCAGCTATCGACGACCTCTGGATCTACGGCTTCGCAGTTGAAGGTTCATCAGGAAATGATTTCAATGCCAAGAATATAAAAGCCTCCGAAACTTCAGTTGGCACAACAACCTACAAAACCTATTCAGCCGAAGGAGTGAGAATCGGAAAATACCGCATCTATCTTCTGGCTAACCTCTCTGACTATATCACCGACACAGGACTCAAAAGTTCTTATAATGCAGGCACCCTAACTGAAAATCAGATAGAGAAACTCGTTCTGAATTTCTCCACTACAAAAATTCCAACAAAGGGACATCTCCCAATGGCCTGTTACAAGGATGAGGTGAAAACCGGGGAAGACAACAGCACTAAAGTTACCTCGGGTGAATTCGATTTCGACACCAATAAAACGCTCTATGCCGACATGACACTCCTCTGTTCTAAAGTGCGTTACACTATCCTCTTCGACAATACGTCAGACGATTATTCCAAAAAATTCGGTAACGTGCTCGTCGATTTCAATGTAACCGACGGCACCAGCGCCAAGAATGTGGTTTCGCAAGTGGCTTACAAAACAGGGACCGCCACCTCTACTCCCTTCGAATATACGGGCTTAGATCTTGCCAGAGTGGCCTACCCGACTTCCACGGCCGGTCAACTTTATCTCGATATAGCCGAGAATAAAACCCTCAACTTAGGAAATGAAGTTACACTTGCCAACCTGGGGGATCCCTCCACTACCTGGGAAAATGACGGCCAAAGGGCATGGCAAGGCGTGGTTTACCTTCCTGAAAATCCTAATGGGACAACCTCAATACATTTCACACCTGAAACCTCAGCTGTGGATGAAACCAAAACCTTCTTCAACCTCAACTGGAATTCAAAGGGAATAGAACGGGGTCATTTCTATGAGGTGGTCGCCGTCATCAAAGATCCCAAGACTATCGCAGTGACAGTCAAAGTCAAAGTCAACGACTGGCAATACGAATCCCATACCACCACCTGGTGACAAATCATAAAGCCTGAGGCACCTTGCGATGTCTCAGGCTTCCCATATTTAGACAACGATATTAAGGCAGAGATGCCTTTAAGTCTGAAACATATCTAACATGATGAAAAACTCTGCTAAAAATATTTTCGCGGGCATTGTCTGCGCGCTTTCACTTGCAGCCTGCTCGGATGAAATCGGCTTTCGAGATTCCGACCCGACAGAGAGGGAGGGCATCGTGCTCAAAATCCCGGTTATCTCACAAGAGGATTTCTCCACCGGCACCCGCGCCCTCAGCGAGGGAGAGGGAGTGGTGAAAGACCTTCATCTATACGTCTTCCAACTTCAGGATGGCCAGTCGGAATCAGACGATTCAAAATATAGTATTGTAGACGAATACAAAGGGACTGATATAACTAATCTGACGAGTCTCTCTACAGCCTATCAGGAAATCACACTTAATCTGGGTCCGGGAACCTACCGTATCTACCTGCTTGGCAACGTGGCCAATTATCTCAAGTCGTCAGGCACCGATTATAACTTCGCAGGACTCACTACAATCTCAGCCATCAAATCGCTTGACATACCCTTCACCGAGGCTATAACTCTTGAGAAGGGTTTGCCGATGGTCTGTATGTCGTCTATCCAAAAGAGCACCACGGATCCTGCGGTTTCCGTCGGAGACAACGAAAGCGTCAGCATCACAGCCAATGAAGTGAACGAAGGGACTAACCTCTATTGCGACATGTCTTTCATTTGCTCCAAAGTGAGATACACTATCCTTTTCGATAACACTCAGGGAAGTGAGGGCATCCAAGCCGGAGTCTCGGCTGCTTTCGGAAAACATGTGGCCGATTTCTCGGGTGTCTCGATTACGAAAGTGGCTCCGCATACAAATCTTGCCACCGAGGCTACCTCCTTCACCACCGATTTGAAGACACTCTCCGGAAGCCTCACCCAATATGCATATCCGGATGAGGCCGGATATCCCTCCATTACCAGTTCCGACCTAACAACCGCTGCATCTGATGCCAACAAATGCGCTTGGCAGGGTGTGGCCTATCTGCCTGAAAACAACGTGACGGATAGTAAAACCACTCTTAACTTCTCCGGCTCTGTAAAGGCTTCGGCAGTGGGAGACGTGATCTATTCAATTTCAAAAAACTATGAACTCGTGCCTCTCCATTCAGGCTGCACCGAAGAGGGAGCGCCCTCCTCGGATGCCAACCATGGCATCAAGCGCGGCCGTTTCTATGATATCGCCCTGACCCTCTCTTCCTACGAAGCCAACGACATAGAAATATCCGAAGCTGAATGGTCGCCTGTGACTATAAACATGGATTTCGTGCACACATTCCTGAGGCTCAATCTCACTGACGACCAGAAGAAAAACGGAATCAGCGTCACTTCGACAGAACCGGCTGAAATAGCCTACGAAACCGACGGACGCGGCGCTATCACCCTCGACTGCGAAAAGAAACAGGGCACAGAACCCTATCTCTATATCGACTACACTTCCAAGCCTGGCAAGCTGCTCGTGAAGGTTAATTCCGATCTCAATCTCGATGCCCTTCAAGACTCCGATTTAAAGAGCGGCACTCCTATCTCATGCTATATAGTGGCCGGAAATATCAGAAAGGAGATAAAGGTGACTTATGACATCGAACCATTTCTGACCGTTGACCCTGCATCCCTTTCGTTCAGTTGGATAGACAAGGAGCCCATGGCCGAAGACATCCATTTTGAAACCAATCTTGGAGGCGTCAGAGTCTTTATTTCCGATGAGAACGGAAATGTATACGACCAAAATGGAAATATCGTGAATATTTCCGATGATCCCTTGGAAACCGATAACACAACTTACGGAGAGATTACTTCCAATCTACTTACGGAGGAGGGAGCCAAGAACCAAGTCTCCACAATCTATTTCGAAAATAATGAAGAGAAAACCACTCATTCAAACCTTCAGTTGAATTGTGAAGCTAATGAGGTAGCGAGTGGCAAAATCTCGGTTCAGTCCCTTAAAGAGGCTCCAAAGGTTGTTTCCCACCATTATTTCCTCATCAGGACTATAAATTCATATAAAGGAAACCATTTCGACAAGGTGGTGGAAGTTTCCGTAATCCCCGGACAGGGAAACTATCGAGTATTCTTCCGGGCAATCAATGACTATCAGGATGATGGTTCTGAATTTCTTAAGGGTGTTGAAGCTTTCCCCTCTGATCCTTGGACTGACTGGTGGACCAAACATTATGTCTATATCTATGGTCAAGAGGGCGAAACAGGAGGCGGATTGTCGGGAGATACCTGGAGATTCATCAATACCGACTATTCGAATGCTCCGGAAATGAATAAAGACAATTATAATCCCGGATGGTATCTTATAGAATTGGATAAAAACCTTTATTCTCTTACCGATAACCATAAAAATGAAAAGATTACACCTGGTAGGACTTTGTTTATATTCAACAATTCGAGAGTAGGGGCAGAAATTCACCGTTGTTCCCACCACAACGACCCGGGCGTTCCTCTCTTCAACTATGAAGACCGCGAGGGATGGTATCTTTACGACCCTACGCGTGAACCCTACTACACTGTGTGGGATGACAAACCGGCAATAGAAGATATTACATACGTGGTTTATACTCCTTTCAAACTCAACGGATGGTATAGAAACTATGGAGTCGAAATCGGAAATTCATCTTATGATGCCCATGCCAATTACGTCATATCTAAAAAATTTGATGAGGGCACAGGTCTTTGGAAGTGTTCTTCTACTCCTTCCAATGGTTACTATGTTTCCACATTAAAATTCAAGGCTCCTTCTGGAGACTATGCCAAGAATATTATCCTACGGGGTGTAAACAGCAATAATGGGAAATACGTTTTCTGTTGCGATAACACCGGATGGAAAGAAGTGGTGCCTCGTATTTATATTTACAACAGCAAGAATGATGAATATACTTCATGGGATAACGCTCCATGTATGACCTCGGTTTCGTCTCCAAACGGATCCAACACTGATAAGCGTTGGTTTATGTATAAATTACCCGAGGGTTATGAAAATGCCTATATCATTATAAAGATTCCGGATAATCAATGGCCGGGAGGAGGAGGCGTTCAAATCAACCCCGGGAAGAATAGCGGTATTATTACTATTAATGGGGCGAACGGCTCATATTCTTGGGATGGAGATGGAGATGATTACTTCTTTACAACTCTGATGGGGGGTAAGAATTTCACTCCTGAAAGCAACAAAACTATTTATGGTTATTTCGACGGGACAACCTGGCATGAAGGAAGACCTTAATATTGAAATCTGACATGATGAAAATATATAGAATAATCGGGAAAGCTTTATGTGCGGCCACTCTGATCGCAGGGGCTGCAGCATGCTCCGACGATTTGGAGTTACGTGGCATTGCCGGCGATGGAAATTCCCTCAATCTAACGCTCTCTTATCCCTATTACATCGAGACGCAGTTGGGAACACGAGCCTTCGAGGATAATGCCTCCGTCTATGTGGCCTACTATAACGGAGCAACCTTCATCAAGCAAATCGCTCTGAGCAATGGACAGAAGGAATTTTCTTCCGATAACAATACAATAACTGTGTCGGTTCCAAAAGAAACGGGCGCAACAAGCCTGCATTTCATTGTGGGCTACGACCCTCAGCTCCCGTCTTCTAAAAACCTCTCCTCAATCGTATTCGACAATGCCGATGCGGCTGCCGGATATTTGTGGGGAAATTATGAGGTGAACGGTGGAACCAAAAGCGTGAAACTCCTCCACCCCATCGCCCAAATATCCGTGAAGGAAGAACTGGACAATTTCACCCTTTTGGGATATGAAGTCTATGGACTTTCCACCAAAGGGAGCCTCACCACTAAGGATTACAACATGAATCCGAACTCGGTGACTCCGGTTGACGGTAACTCTTTCACTCAGGCTCCCTCTTCAGTGGGCAACTCTATCGCTGATAGGAATGTTTTTGAGACTGCCAATGTTGCCGGAGATGATGGATTCGGCTCAATACGCATTATCGTCAAAGGACAATATGGAGACGATCAAACTCCATACTATTATCCGCTCTTTTTCGGACACAGGGTGGACTCCGAAGGAGAGGCAACCGATGGTTTTTCCGAAGACCCGGAAACTTTTTCAGATATCTCATTGGTAGATATTATCAGAAATCATAAATATATCCTCAACATTTCATACGCAAGAGCTGCGGGATGGTCATCACTTGACGAGGCTTTGGCAGCCAAACCCGACAACCGGCTCGCCGTGGAAATCACTGATCAAAACGACAATATCTCGGATATCATAGCCTGTCGTGATTATGCTCTCGGTGTCCAGGCCTCCCAACTGAGCGTGAGCGGGGCTGCCGAGACTTTCTCCATTGAGGTGGTCCATACCTATAACGAGGGAAATACTCTCCCCTCTGTTTCTATCTCCTATCCCTCCGGCACCGATCCTTGGATTTCCTCCAACTCTGTGACAGCCAAAGGTTCCGCAGACATGTTTATCACAGGAGAGGCAACCAAGAAAGGCAAGAAATACTCTATAGATCTTTCTCTTAAACAAAATACAAGCAAGACCGACAGTCATTCAGCATACATAACCATAAAGGTGGGTGATCTTTCAAGAACCGTCACTCTCACCCAGCTTCCACGTGATTATATGAGGGGAGAAGACCGCACAGTCATATTGGTGGTCCCGGGAGATAGCGAACCCGTCACTACAGACTATTTCGCATGGATCGACCAGACCGATCCGTCAAACTACTGCTTTGGAGTTCGTCCCCAAGACAATCAGGGAGAGGTAAGAAACAAGGGACTCATTTTCTCTCCGGTGGAAGTTTATTCCGACCAGATCTCCTATCTGATTCCTAAAAAGTATGGCGACGTAATATCGGATGTGACCGGATTTAATATCGAAATATTTACATCAGGTACAGGTAATTTCGCACAATACAATAACAATTATTGGGAGGTGAAGGCCAAATCCTTCCCCGGGGATCTGGGAAAAACCGTAATGATGATTCAAAATCCTACGGATGGAGACATCGAATATGATCTCTATATCTCGGGATTTTTCCATGAGCTTACTTCCGAGATGATTTCTTCTTATGCCAATCCTGCTTTCTTAGTCAACCCTGGTTGGTATTATTACGAATTTGTAAAGACGGCAGCCGGATCTTTCATTCTCGACCGCAACATAGGCGCGCCCACCAATGCTCCATATATCTCCACCAACATTGGGTATAAAGGCAACAAGGGAGCCATCGGAGGATATTTCAAAATCGCCACGGAGAGATATAAAGCCAATGTCACTGAAGACGACAATTTCTCTTATTGGGAAAAACGCTATTATAGCGACAAGACTATTCTGGAAACTCTTGGATTACCTGAAAATAAAAATGGTTTGCATATCCCGACCAAGGGAGATATAGGCGATCTTCAACTGACGCTGGGGCATCCTGCTTCTGAAACCGATGCTGAGGCCAATGTGTCAAGCGTTATAGGCACAGGTATTGAGGGCACTTCAGTAACAGCCTATATTCCCCATAGCGGATATTACGAAGACAACACCCTGAAACTTCCCACACGAGCAAATCTTTGGACCAGCACTATATATTGCGAGCCTCAGGGGTTCCATCCCAATGTGGATAAATTCAGCAATATTAATTTCGGATTTTGGTATTATTACCTTGACGCGCAGGCAAAGGATGATTACTTGAAATCCTTCAGCCAGATTAGATGCACCGACGCCACTGCCGATGATTTCTCCGATGCCCTTATCTATCGGTATATGCCGATCCGGCTGGTGTGGAGTACTGCAAACGATAGTGACGAGCAATTTGGAAATGGGTCAGGCGATTCCGGCAATGATTCTCCGAAATATGAGACTCCCTCGAAAGGCACTGATATTTTCCTGCGCGGTTCATTCAACAATTGGAAAACCGACAATCCTGCCTGGGAATTCAATGTGGTTACAGCCAACTCGGAATATCTTTCCGACTATGTGGAAATCCCCAACGGCGCCAACTTCAAAATCGGCGGCAAGGACGGATGGGATATTTATAATTTCGGTGGAACCAACTCTGACCAAAATTTGCAACATAACGTTGAACGCTCCTTATTCTGGAATGATAAGGATCTGTTTATGCAAAATGACTTCCACGGCTACATCCGCTTTAAGCACAATGGCCGATCCAACAGCACCATCATAGCCGAAACCGTAGAACCCTTCAAATTCAATACTCGAATAACTTTCTATGTTACTTCTAATAGCAATTTTAAGATCAATAATTTATCACCTAGGTATGTCAAGTATTGGTTTGATGACGAAGAGAATTCAACAGGTTATTTCTATTTGAATCATAATGTTGATGATGGGGGGAATTATTATGTTTGTGATGACTGGCCTAATATATTAAATCCAATAATTAAGAACGACAAAACCTATTATAAGATTTATTACCGGCTGGCAACTGATTTGAATGGTTCCAACCAGACAAGACCTTATATCATAACCAAAGAAAAATGCCTTGGTAATGAACCAGAATTAAGATATTATATCAATAAACTTGATTAGTTTGTGAAGTATATAAGCACCAATTCTGTTGCATTCCGTTGTGTGGCTTTTTTGACAATAAGTTGGACATTTTGTTAATTTTGTAGTAACGTAATTATTGAAATTTTATGGCAATATCAATTAAAGGAGGTCCAACACTTTATGGAGCAGAGGCCGATCAATTTTTTGAGCAGGCTCAAAAAAATGCGTCTCTGCCTTATCCAAAGGTTCCGGTTGAAATAATGAATAAAATACATACATTTCTTAAAGCTTCAGCCGATTTCAATCCTGATATTATTAAATAAAAATGGTTGATCTTTTAGAGGTTGCCATTTTGGTTCCTTTCAACCTTAATAGAATGAGGCTCAACTTCTGAGAAGTTGAGCCTCATTTGTTTTTATTCGGATTGGCGATTAGTCAGCGGCTTTACCGTCTGAGCCAAGGACGTTGATGATCTTATGTTTGTAGAGTTTCTCCATCTCGTCACGAGCCGGACCAAGGTATTTGCGCGGGTCGAATTCTGCCGGGTTGTCGTTGAATGCCTTGCGGATAGCTGCGGTCATTGCCAAACGGCTGTCGGAGTCGATATTGATCTTGGAGACATCCATCTTGGCGGCCTTGCGGAGTTCCTCTTCGGGGATACCGATAGCATCGGGCAACTTACCACCGTTTTCAGCGATAATCTTAACATATTCCTGAGGTACTGACGAAGAACCATGGAGCACGATCGGGAATCCGGGGAGCTTCTCTTCCACCTTCTCAAGTACGTCGAAAGCCAACGGCGGGGGAACGAGCAAACCGGTCTTTGGGTCGCGGGTGCACTGTTCCGGAGTGAACTTGTATGCACCATGGCTTGTGCCGATAGAAATAGCAAGGCTGTCTACGCCGGTGCGCGTTACGAAGTCTACAACTTCCTCGGGATCGGTATAGGTGTGGTGGTCGGAGCTTACTTCATCCTCCACGCCTGCGAGCACGCCGAGCTCTCCCTCTACGGTGACATCATACTGATGAGCGTAGTCAACCACCTTCTTGGTCAAGGCTACGTTCTCCTCATAGGGAAGATGACTACCATCGATCATCACTGATGAGAAACCATTGTCGATGCAATCCTTGCAAAGTTCGAAGGTGTCGCCATGGTCAAGATGGAGCACGATCTGGGGATGTTCCCATCCGAGAGACTTGGCATATTCCACAGCGCCCTGTGCCATATAGCGTAGCAGAATCGGGTTGGCATAGTTGCGAGCACCCTTGGAAACCTGAAGGATCACCGGGCTCTTAGTGTCGGCAGCAGCCTTGATGATAGCCTGGAGTTGCTCCATGTTGTTGAAATTGAAAGCCGGAATGGCATAGCCTCCATGCACTGCCTTCTCAAACATCTTCTTGGTGTTGACAAGACCTAATTTCTTATAATCTACCAT
>JAFLTU010000024.1 GCA_022509125.1 Muribaculaceae bacterium
CACTCACAGTTATGGCAACAATTTCAAGAAAAGAATATAATAATCTTTTCGGCCCGACCGTGGGCGATAAGATTAGGCTCGGTAACACCGACCTTTATGTAGAGATAGAAAAAGACCTCCGCTACTTCGGCGATGAGGTTGTATACGGCGGTGGTAAAACCCTTCGCGACGGTATGGGTCTTGCAAATGAATGCACATCAGATGCCGGCAGCGTTGACCTCGTAATCACTAATGTCACCATCCTTGACCCGATTTTAGGTGTTGTAAAAGCCGACGTTGGTATCAAAGACGGCAAGATTTCTGGTATCGGTAAAGCCGGTAACCCGAATGTTATGGATAAGGTGACTCCTACAATTGTAACCGGTCCTTCCACTGACGCTATTTCAGGTGAACATCTCATCCTGACAGCTGCAGGTATCGATGGACACGTTCACTTTGTATCCCCTCAACAAGCTATCAATTGCCTTTCAAATGGTATCACAACTCTTATCGGTGGTGGTATCGGTCCCGTAGATGGCACTAACGGCACAACTATTACCTCCGGCCGTTGGAATCTTCATCAGATGTTGAAGGCTTGCGAAGGTATGCCTATTAATATAGGTCTTCTGGCTAAAGGTAATTGCTCTGTCGCTCAAAACATCAATGATCAACTTGAAAACGGTGCTTGCGGTCTTAAAATTCATGAAGACTGGGGAACGACGCCGGCAGCTATCCGCACCGCCATGTCATGCGCCGACAGATATGACATTCAGGTAGCCATCCATACTGATACTCTTAACGAGAGTGGTTATGTGGAAGACTCAATCGCTGCAATCGACGGCAGAACAATCCACACTTACCATACAGAAGGTGCAGGTGGTGGTCATGCACCTGACCTTATTAAGGTTGCTTCATTGCCAAATGTTTTGCCTTCGTCTACCAACCCGACTCTTCCGTTCGGTATCAATTCTCAGGCAGAATTGTTCGACATGATTATGGTTTGCCACAATCTGAATCCGACCATTCCTTCTGACGTGGCTTTTGCTGAGAGCCGTGTGCGTCCGGAAACTCAAGCAGCTGAGAACGTGTTCCATGACCTGGGTATTATCTCAATGGTTTCTTCCGACTCTCAGGCTATGGGCCGTGTAGGTGAGTCCTTCATGCGTACATTCCAGATGGCTTCCTACATGAAACAAGTGAGAGGCAAATTGCCCGAGGATTCTGATAGCAACGACAACTTCCGTGTGCTCCGTTATCTTGCTCAGATCACTCTTAACCCCGCTATCTGTTATGGTATCAGCGAGGTGCTCGGTTCAATCGCTGTGGGTAAAATGGCAGACCTCGTGCTTTGGGAACCTGCATTCTTTGGAACCAAACCCAAAATGGTGCTTAAGGGTGGTCTGGTTAACTGGGCTAATATGGGTGATCCTAACTCATCGCTTCCAACTCCGCAGCCGAAGATTATGCGTCCGATGTTTGGTTATACCGGCAAAGAAACTGCCGCTACTCGTCTGCAATTCGTTTCAAGGGCCTCTTATGAAGCCGGCTTGAAAGAAAAACTCGGACTCGAATCAACGTTGTATCCCGTTCACGGTGTGCGTCAACTCACTAAGGAAGACATGGTTCGCAACACTGCAATGCCGTTTATCGAGGTTGACCCGGAAACATTTGCAGTTACTGTGGATGGTATCCATGCTTATGTTCCGCCAGCAAAAGAGCTGCCTCTTGCTCAACTCTACTGGTTCAGCTAATGTTTGTAAACACACAACTATAATTTCAAGACAGGGGGAATTTCAGGAATTCCACCTGTCTTGTTTATTTTTTTGAAATGAAAGTATATAGCGAAGTAATAGGCAATATGAACCTCTCCGATGAATGGAAGGATAAACTTGCCAATGCAGATATTGATTACGTATTCCTCGATCAATGGACTGCCCAGAAATCTCGGTTCCTGGGAAAAGGTTTGAGCGGCAGGGAATATCCCATAGCCTTAGCCAGACACACTCAAATTGTGGATGGAGATATAGTGGACTATGATCCCCAAACCAATAAGGCTATAGTCTTAAAAATAGAATTAAGCCCGGTTTTAGTGGTTGATCTAAGCGGAATCGCAACTCATAAACCGGAAGAGATAATAAGAATAAGTGTTGAACTCGGACACGCAATCGGAAATCAACACTGGCCGGCAGTTGTGAAGGGCACCACGGTATATGTTCCCTTGACTGTAGACAAAAAAGTGATGATGTCTGTAATGGAAACTCACCATATTGATGGGATCAAATATGATTTCCAGAAGGGAGTGGAGGTTATTCCATACCTTGCCCCCCATGAAATAAGGCGACTTTTCGGAGGTGCAGGCCATGAAAGCCATTCTCATGAGCATGACCATGGCCATATTGTGCATTTCCACGAACATACTCACGACGGTCATACACATAGTCATGAACATGGGGATCATCATCATGATCATGACGACCCGCATCATCCACATCATTAAACAAAGGATATGGCAGAAATAAATGACATGACCCGAGTGATGCGCCTTTTGCAATTCACCGACTCTCAGTTTCCTGTAGGCACCTTCTCTTTCTCCAACGGTCTGGAAACAGCTTCGTTTGAGGGCATAGTGAAAGATGCAAAGTCTCTTAAGGAATTTGCTCGTTCCCAATCGCATCAAGCGGCTTATAGCGATGGAGTGGCTTGTCTTCATGCCTACAGGGCTTTCATGAATGGCGATCTAAAGAGATGCATGGAAATTGATAGTTATCTCTTTCGCTTCAAGATGAATGACGAAGCCAGGTTGATGGCTGTGAGAATGGGGAAAAAACTGGCAGAACTCGGAGTTAAGCTATATTCGAATAACTTTGTAAAGGAGTTATTAGACAGCATCAACAAAGGTGAGACCCCGGGGATGTATCCGGTTGTTCAAGGCATTATGTTTGCCTTGGCCGGTGTGTCGGAAAAAGACCTTTTCTGCAGTCATCAATATGGGGTGATAAATATGGTGCTCGGAGCTGCCTTAAGATGTGTCAAAGTATCCCATTATGACACTCAACAAATACTCGAAGATCTGTCGGAATATATAGAAAGACTTTATAATGAGGCTTCCGTTATGGAACTTTCTGACATGAATGCCTTCTATCCTCAGCTCGACATATTGGCGTCACTCCATGAAAAGGGCAATATGAGAATGTTTATGAATTAATCTCTTTGCTTCGGCCGAGTGGCGAAAGACTGGAAGCGAGGGAAAATTGAAATGAATTAACCATAAGAAAAATATAACAGAAATGTCAACATGTAGAATAGGAGTAGGAGGTCCTGTGGGATCCGGCAAAACCGCACTTATAGAAGCTATAACACCCAAACTTTTACAATTAGGTCAGAAGGTCTTGATCATCACCAATGATATAGTCACCACCGAAGATGCAAAACATGTCAGAAAGACTCTTAAAGGAATTCTGGTTGAGGATAAGATTATAGGAGTGGAGACAGGCGCTTGCCCTCACACCGCTGTGAGAGAAGATCCTTCGATGAATATCGCAGCTGTGGAAGAAATGGAAGCTAAGTTTCCTGATACTGATATAGTGTTAATCGAGAGTGGGGGTGATAATCTCACATTAACATTTTCACCTGCTCTTGTCGACTTCTTTATTTATGTGATAGATGTGGCTGCAGGAGATAAAATTCCACGCAAGGATGGTCCCGGAATCTCTCAAAGTGATATTTTAGTGATCAATAAGACGGATCTGGCCCCTTATGTAAATGCAAGTCTTGAGGTGATGGACCACGATTCAAAACTCATGCGTCCCGGCAAACCATTCGTTTTCACGAATTGTATGACAGGGGAGGGGATTGATGAATTGGTTGACTTGATATTTAAGATGGCCCTCTTCGATAAGGCCCAAATAACAGAAATCGATGCTTAATCAAAAAAAAGAAAAACTACCCACTCCGGAAGTCAGTTTTGACACTGCCCGGGAGATGAGCCGTTACTTAAAAGAACCGGAAGCAATGTATGTGGGGGCACCGGGAAAGCATGGATACCTTCGAATGGGCTTTGAGCTTGATCCAAGAGGGAAAAGCATTCTCAGAGACTTAGAAAGGAGAGCTCCTCTTATTGTGCAGCAGGAACTCTATTTCGACGAAGAAATGCCTGAAATGCCTTGCGTCTATATCTTATCTTCCGGTGGACCAAATATAGACGGCGACCGTTATCGTCAAGACATCACAGTAAAGAAAGATGCCTATGCTTGGGTTTCCACAGGAGCCGCCACAAAGCTTGCTCAAATGAAATATAATTACTCCGGATTGATTCAAAATATTGTCTTAGAAGAAAACGCTTATCTTGAATTCATGCCGGAGCCGGTTATTCCTTGCCGCAACACCCGTTTTATTTCCGACACAAGACTAAGTGTTCATGAGACTGCCACAATGTTTTATTCAGAAATTTTCATGGGAGGGAGGAAATATTATAAAGAAGGAGAACTCTTTGAATATGATATTCTTTCGGTATGCAGTCACGGAGAGCGCCCGGATGGAAGGGAACTTTTCAGGGAAAAATTCGTGATTGATCCTCGTGTGGAGCATCCCCGCAATTTAGGAGTGATGTCACATTTTGATATTTTTGCAAATGTCATAGTGATGACGCCTCCCGATAAAGCTTCTGAGATTTACGATAAAACCCAAGTATTTATTGACAATGACAAGAAACTGGCTGCAGGAATAACCCGGCTTCCTAACAATGCAGGATTGCTTTATAAAGTGTTGGGCATGGAGCCCGGTCCTGTAAAAAAAATGGTCAGAGAATTCAGTAGCCTTGTTAGACAAACTGTAAAAGGTAAAAAGGTTCCTGAAGAATTTCCTTGGAGATAAAATCCTGGCATTTGATATAAATGGCCTTGAATCCAATCGATATCATTGATTAAATTTAATCTTGATTACATCTTTTTAGGGAATTAACTCTTGTTGGGCCTTCTTTTACATTATATTGGCTTGAAAATTTTCTAAATGCATCGGAATTCTATAAATTTGCATTTGGAAACAAATAAAATTACTATATGAGCGCACAAGAATTGGAAAATAGGAAAGGATGCAATAAGCGAGTGTTATTGTTTTTCATCTTTGCCATCTTATGTGTTGCAGCCTTTCTGATTGTTGGATTAGTGAGAACCTGCAATGCCGAGCATGAAGAAAAAGATGAGATTGAAATGGAAGAGACTTCAATGGTGATTCAGCCCTCTTCTCAATTCTATAGCCTCTCCTAAGCTTTTACAAGCCAGATATTTTATCTAAAAAATAAATAGAAAATCCCTCAGTCTGTTTCAGACCGAGGGATTTTATATTAATATCTGCCGATTATAATTAGCAAAAATCTTAAGAGACATTGCCGATAAAAAGCCGATTCTTCGCGTGTTGATTTTACGGGGAAAATCTGGAATAGAAAAAAGGATGCTTTTAAAGCATCCTTTATGACTTTAGTTTTTTGGGGTAATTATTCTTCTGGAATCAAATCGTCACCTGCACCGGGGCCGGGAGTTCCTGGCATTCCGATCGGAGGAACCGGATTATACATTGCGTTTGGTTCTTGTAATCCTAGGCCGGTCCAGTCGCCAACGATCTGACGGAGTGCATTGTCACCTGTGGTGCGGAGGTCAGTCAAGTTGACGTTGTTGCTGATATTGAGATAAGTTAGCAATGGGTCGAAGCTTACGTCGAGCATTTGAAGCTGATTGTAGCTTACGTTTACTCTCTGGAGGAAGTTTTGGTTGTTAAGGTAAACGGTTGTGAGATCGTTCCATTCAAGATTTACGAATGCCAAAGTAGGAACATTGTTCACTGTGAATGAGGTGAGATCATTGTAAGGTGCATAAATATCGCTCAGAGCGTTGCAACCGCTAACGGTAAGAGCTGTCATGTGGTTGTCGTTGGCAGCAACTGATGTCACTGAAGGAAGATCCTGCACATAAAGGTTCTGAATCTTGTTGCCCTGCACGTTGAGGTTTTCAAGTTTGGTGAGCCCTGCAAGAGTAATACCTGTCAGATCATTATAACCGGCGTAAAGAGTCTTGAGAGCTGTGCAATTCTCTACAGATAGAGTCTCAAGGTTGTTGCTGATTACATTGAGGTAAACAAGATTGGCGGCGTTGCTAACATCAAGAGCTTCAAGATTGTTGGAAGAAAGATTGATCTTTTTGATGAATGGAATTGCTCCCAATTCAATTTCAGAGATTCGGTTCTTATTCAATTCAAGCTCTTGGAGCATGTTGACACCTTCCAAAGTCACTTCTTTAATTCGGTTCTTGGAAGCATTGAGAGTGACAAGAGCCGGGGCATTGCTGATGACGAGTTGAGTGAGCTTGTTGTTGCTTACATCTACACTAACGAGCTGGGGGAAATTAGTAAGGTCGAGGATACCTCCCAGGTCTTTCTTGTCCCATTTGATTGCTGTCACGTGTCCGTTGGAAACTGTGACACCGGGAAGGTTGGCAAAATTGTTTCCTGCAAAGCCAAGGGCCTCAGCGTTTGTGCCACCCTTTGCTGAAGTCTGGGCCACAAATGCTTGAAGAGCTTTAGCTTCAGGCTTGGCCAGATTTTGGCTCCAAGCGCTTCCCATTACTGCCAAAGCGGCAAATAAGATTGCTGTTCTTTTCATAACACTTAATGTTTCGTAAAATTGATGTTTAAAATTTGTTTCTATCTTTTAAACGTTTTTCTCTCAAATTAGTTTATTGAGTTACCAATTTTATGGTTTTTTAGAAATTTCCATTCCTTATTAAAAGGTAAAAATAATAAAAAAAAAGGAATCTCACAATTTCATGGCCACGGCCAATCAACTTTTTTCAATTTTAAATGTTGTTACTAAAAATGAATTTGAGTTGTTATGGAAGTCTTCACTCAAATAATAATCCTTTTAGTTGTACTCGCTTGTATGGTCATGGTAATTTTGGCCATACGCCAGCTCACAAAATTGGAGAGATTCGAAGACGAGGGAGAAACGTCACGATTGAAGGAGGAGATTGAAGAAGAGAATAAAATCATTTCCCACAACAGCATTTTCCATAGTCTTGTGGAAGCAGAGCCGGAGGATGATATTTCCAAGAGAGAGAGGGAGAACGGGAGATTAAAGTAGAAGTTCCAATGTCCCGTTATCGCGTAATGAATAAACTTTATCCCATTGATTTTCATCCAATAAGTCGAATAATTCGGCTTTTTTATTTTTCCCGATTCCCGGATGAAGCACGACTTTACTGAAATCATTACAATGGATTATTTCGGCGATCTGCGAGAAATCTGATCGGGGACCTACTATTAGAAATCTTCTGCATTCTTCTTCGCTTGATTTCAAAGCCTCTATCCCTTCTTCTGTCACTTTCGCATCTATGGCTAAAATATGAAGTCCCGTGGAAAAATGTTGGGAAATACTGTTGCGAGGAAAATTCAAGGTGTCGTAAGAGGAATTAGATTTATGGGTCACTTCAATCTTTGTCAGACTGTGTTTGAAAATTAAAGAAGACTCTTCCGGAGTTTCAGATGTGAAGAAAAGAATTAACAATGTGGATCCTATCATCAGTGAAGAGCCGGCATAAATAAATTTTTTTAGACGTTCTGGCTTTGTATGTAAGGCCCAAGCTAAAAGAGAAAGACCTACTGTCCATCCACATACTGATAGGATTCCCGGCGAGAACATTATAGTTCCTTCTCCATGAAGTGAGAAAAGCTTGACAGTCTCTCCAAAGTAATGATTGAAAAAATCTAATCCTTTAGCAAGCAAATGGAAGTCTAATCCCAAGCATAAAAGAGTCAGATATAATAAACCGCCTCCTACGAAAAAGGGCAAAACAGGCAACAACAAAAGATTGGCAGGAAGAAAGATTAACGGTACTCGGCTGAAATAATATGCAGTGAGCATCCAGGTGAAAATTGAAGTAGACAGCGTCACCAATACGGCTCCTATAATTTTAAAGGTCATAGGATGTGCCTTATGGTCAATCGGATTCAACCTATTGGCAAAGGCTATGATGGCAAATACGCAAAGGAAACTTAATTGCAATCCGATATCCCATAAAGAAAAAGGATTTATTATTAAAATAAGCAAGACGGCAAAAAAGAGGGAATTCATTGCTGAATTTTTTCTCTCCAATAAAAATGCACCCGCTACAAGTGTCACCATTATCGCTGCCCTCACAGTGGAAGGCGAGGATCCTGTCAGCAAAACGAAGGCCCAGATAAAAAGGATAGCGGCAATTCTTCTAAAACGAGGATGTCCCATCAGCGAAAGGGGGAACAGAAGCCATATTATTATAAAATATATTATTGCCACATGCATTCCGCTCAATGCCAGAATATGGGCCATCCCAGCTCCGCTCAAAGTTTCCCTAGCTTCGGATGAAAGAAAAGTCTTGTCTCCCAATAAAATTGAACTCAGAAAATCAATAGTGGGTCTTTCCAAAGATGATTTTTCAAGTCTCGCAACCAAAAAATCACATCCTTTGTCTAACCAACTTCTGAAAGATGTAGCTTCTCCCTCTATTTTTATATTCGATTGTCGGGCATTGGCATAATAATAAATTCCTTGATGAAGCGAAATATATGAGAAATGATTTCCGTTGTTTGCTACTATTTTACTCGGTTTGGTCAGGAATTCTATTTTGTCCCCTTTATTTGCAAGGAATCCATCGGTTTTCAATAACATATAAAATTCCCGACAAGTTATTTTGTTGTCACATGTATCCCTTATAGTTTTGATTTTAACTTTAAATCGGTCGCCATCTGCCATATATTTAATGTCGGAGATTTCTCCGTTGAATAAGAGAGTTCGGCCCTCTATTTCCTCACTGATTGAAGGATTACACCGAAAATGAAAACTTAGAGAACCTAACGACAAGAATAATAGAAATACCCATAGATTATGTCCTTTGATAAATCTTTGGGCCAGGACCGGATCTTTTGAAAGATATCTTATGATAACCCAAACTACGAGTGCCAGACCCATTGACAAAGATGGCAGCAATAATCCCTGAAAAATTTCTGCCGACATGAATATGCCGAGGGCGAAACCTAATAGAGGGAAGAGGAATTTGAGCTTCATGTCTAAGTGCCAAGTGCCAAGTGCTGAGTGCCGAGTGCCGGGTGCTGAATAGGATGTAACTAGCGAGTTTTTTCCCAGATTTTCCAGGCTGCCAAAGCTTGAAGTTGAAGCATTTCCAACCCATTTTTAATTGTTGCTCCCTGTTCGGCTGCTTTTCTCATAAATAGCGTGACAGCCGGATTGTAAACCAGGTCATAACAGATATGGGAGGCTGAAATAAAATGATAGGGGAGAAGTGGTGAATGATCAACTTGGGGATACATTCCAAGAGGGGTGGTATTCACTATCAAAAGATTTTCTCTAATTGTATCGTGAGTTAAATCTTCATATTGGAGTTGCCCTTTAGATGGCTTTCTGGAAACAAAACAAGGCTTGATGCCAAAATTCTCCAAAACGTAACCCACGGCTTTTGATGCTCCTCCTGTGCCTAAAACCAAGGCTGACTCAATCCCTTTATGTAGCAAAGGCCTAAGGGATTCTTTAAACCCAATGCAATCAGTGTTAAAGCCTTTTAGATATTTCTCGCCTTCCCTTTCCTCTATTTTCACCACATTAACGGCTCCAATTTCCTTCGCATCCTCCGATATTTCCTGAAGAAAAGGTATAATCTCTTCTTTATATGGGATTGTGACATTAAGCCCCATTAGCCGAGGATGATTTTTTATCAATTCGGGAAATTCAGAGATAGAGGCCAATGGGAAAAGAGAATAGTGGGCGTTAAGACCCTCCCGATGAAATTTTTTATTGAAAAATTCCGCCGAAAATGAATGGCCCAGCTTTCTTCCGATCAACCCGTATTCCTTCTCCATCTCTTTTTCCTTTCAATTAAATCTTTAATTTTGGCCGAATGGGATTTAGGAGCTATTTCACCAAATCACAACTCTTTCCTCTTTTGGCCTGAACATCGGGTCGCCTGTTTTTAGATTGAATGCCTCTTCAAATGCGTTCAGGTTCTTCAAAGTCACATTAACTCGATTTTCAGCTAAGGAATGAGGAGCGGATTTTGTCAATGCGAGCTTTTCTTCTTCACGCACAGAACCTGCCCATACGTTTGCAAATGCGAGGAAAAATCTTTGCAAAAGTGAAAAACCATCATCCACTTCCTCCTTTGGTTGGGTGGAAAGATAGGCTGTAAGTGCAATATTTAGACCACCTTGATCGGCTATATTCTCCCCTAAAGTGAAACGTCCGTTGGCATAGACACCCGGTGCCACTTCCACTTTGTTGAATTGGTCGACGAGGATATCTGCCAATTCATTGAATCGTTTGGCATCTTCTGCACTCCACCAATCAGTCAGATTCCCATTTTTATCAAACTGCCTTCCTTGGTCATCGAACCCATGTGTCATCTCATGCCCGATGACCATGCCAATTGCCCCATAATTGATGGCATCATCGGCTGTGATATCAAAGAAAGGGGGTTGCAAAATAGCTGCAGGAAAACAGATTTCATTCACTATAGGACTATAATAGGCATTGACAGTCTGAGGCGTCATATGCCATTCGGTTTTATCCACCGGCTTGGTGATCTTGGAATAATTGTCTTTTGTGAACCATTTAGAGGCTTCTTGCACATTTTCAAGATAGGTTTTCTCCGGATCGATGTCAATTTCATCATATTCTTTCCATTTATCGGGATAACCTATTTTGACTCCCATCACGTCCAATTTCTCCAAGGCCTTTTTCTTGGTCTCTTCCGACATCCACTCAAGTCTTTTGATATGTTGGCGCAACGAATCCCTGAGGTTTTCAACAAGCCTTAGCATATAATCTTTATTTTCCTTAGGAAAATACTTTTCCACATATAGCTGACCGATTGCCTCTCCGAACATAGAATCAGGAACCGACATAGCCCGTTTCCATCTCGGTTTCTTTTCCTTCTGACCGCTCATGACCCTCCCAAACATCTCAAAGTTGGCATCTATGAATTCATCGCTCATTAAACCCGATGAATTTGTCACGATATTATAAATCAGGAAGTCTTCCATTTCCTCTGGATTGATTTCAGAGATAATGGAGCCAAGTGCCTGCATATAGGCAACCGAACTTACATTGACCATCTTCACTTCTTCGAGTCCAAGAAGAGCGAGATATCTCTTCCAATCGATAAAATCAAATTCCTCTTGAAGGCGTTCTATGGTGTAGATATTATGGCGAAGTTTGGGATTCCTTCTCATCTCTCTGGTCATCTTTATTTCCGCCAGTTTCTTCTCTAT
The DNA here is from genome assembly GCA_022509125.1 of Muribaculaceae bacterium. Lineage (GTDB taxonomy): Bacteria > Bacteroidota > Bacteroidia > Bacteroidales > Muribaculaceae > Lepagella. The sequence continues at coordinate 11,284 of JAFLTU010000024.1, forward strand.
CTTAAACACTATATCCCAGACTCTCTGTGCCCCTTCTTCGTCATAGCCTATAAGGCTCATGATTTTTTTTACATAAACTTCGTAGGCTTCGAGAATTTTGCGATGATTTTCGTTGTCTTCGAGATAATAATCGCGGTCACCGAGGGATAGACCGGTTTCTCCTATATGAAGAATGTTTTTATTGGAGTCTGCAGGGTCAGGACCCACTCCGCTTGAAAAGAAATCGCTGTCGAGACCTTCATGCAACCATGCCGTTAATTCTGTGAAATCATTTTTAGCGAGTCGTTCACGTAATTGTTTAAGAGTGGGTAGAATAGGGTTGCAACCTTCCTCGTTCAGCCTCTTTTCATCCATCCCCAATTTATAAAGATCGCAAATTTTCTGAGCTATCTCGCCTCTCTCTTTACTCTTTGGATCATTTTCCAGATTGAGAATAAGATCCTGCACATCCTTCCGAGCTTTCTCTCTTAAAACATGAAACTGCCCATAGGTTGAGAATTCATCGGGCATTGGGTTAGCCTTAATCCATCCTCCGCATGCAAATTCATAAAAATCATCCTTAGGAGAAACTTCTTGATTTAGATTTTCTTTGTTTATGCCGTGTTTCATTGTTTTAAATTTTTGATTTTAAGATTTATTGTGCCTTTAATGTGTCGAGATGGTTTTGGGCCTCTTCCCATTCGTCAGTCTTGGTTTCAAGTGTCTTTTTCAAGGAAGAATAATTTTTGAGCAGATCGTCGTCTATCACTCCTTTTGCCATTGAGTCTTCTAATCCGGCTATTTCCGCTTCTAATTCTTCAATCCGGTTTTCCAACTCGGCCACATTTTTTTCAGCTTTTCTTATTCTACGTTCTAATTCTTTCTTTTCCTGATAAGAGAGGGCCGATTTCGAGGGCTCTGAATTCTTGACGGTTTCGGAAGTTGGAGATTGTCCTGTGCCATTTGCAGAGGATAGAGTAGGATTGACTCCTTTTTGATTGTTCAAATAATCATAGATGCCTCCAATATATTCCTTCACTTTCCCTCCGGCAAATTCATAAACTTTGTCGACCAGTCCGTTAAGGAAATCGCGGTCGTGGCTGACGATAACCACTGTGCCGTTGAAATCCGTCAGGGCCCTCTTCAAGACGTCTTTCGTGCGCATGTCAAGATGGTTGGTCGGTTCGTCGAGAATGAGGAAGTTGACAGGTTCCAGAAGCAGTTTTGCCATGGCCAACCTTGTTTTCTCTCCTCCCGATAAGACAGCCACTTTTTTATCAATATCATCTCCCCGAAAAAGGAAGGCTGCTAAAAGATCCTTTAGGCGGGTGCGGATATCACCTGTGGCAACCTCATCCACCGTTTCAAACACTGTCTTTGATGTGTCTAATAATTGAGCCTGATTTTGTGCGAAATAACCGATCTTGATATTGTGGCCGATCTTGAGATACCCGCTGTAGGGAATTTCTGACATCACACATTTCACAAATGTTGACTTTCCCTCTCCATTGCTACCGACTAAAGCAATCTTTTCTCCCCTGCGCAATGTAAAATCCACTCCCGAAAACACCCTGTGTGGTCCATAGCTTTTTTCAAGATTTTCGGTTATCACAGGGAAATCACCCGATCTTTCGGCTGGAGGAAACTTGAAATTGACGCTGCTGGTGTCTTCCGCATCAATCTCGATAGGAACTATTTTTTCTAACTGCTTGATCCGGCTTTGCACCTGCACAGCCTTGGTGGCCTTATAGCGAAACCTTTCTATGAAATCTTGAGTCTCTGAAATGAGTTTTTGCTGGTTTTCATAGGCCTTGAGTTGCTGCTCTATTCTCTCTTTCCTCAGGTTGACAAATGGAGTGTAGGAAACTTTGTAATCATAGATCTGGCCACAAGAAATTTCCACAGTGCGGCGTGTCACGTTATCAAGGAAAGCCCTGTCATGGCTGACGAGAACCACGGCACCCTGATGGTTGATCAAGAATTGTTCGAGCCATTGTATCGAATTAATATCAAGATGGTTGGTGGGCTCGTCAAGCAGCAACAAATCGGGACGTTGAAGGAGAATCTTTGCCAATTCTATTCTCATCCTCCACCCACCTGAAAATTCTGAAGTAGGCCTCGTGAAATCAGTTGTTTTAAAACCCAAACCCAGCAAGGTTTTCTCGATTTCTGCCTCCATATTTTCCGGGAAATTCACTTGTAGGGAATTTCTCAGGTCATCGGCTTGGGAAATTAATTTAAGAAAAGCTTCCGATTCATGATCCTCTCTGCAAGAGATTTCTTCATTTAATCGTTGGAGCTGAGTCTCAAGTTCTATCCTTTTTTGAAATGCTTTTTTTGTCTCTTCAAAAAGAGACGTGTCGTCTTTGATGGCCATCTCCTGGGGAAGATAGCCTATTGTGATATCATTGGGCAGGGCAACAGTGCCTGAGGTAGGTAGCTGCTGCCCTGAAATTATTTTTAATAATGTGGATTTTCCGGCCCCGTTTTTTCCGACTAAAGCCAATCGGTCGTTGTCGTTGATGGAAAAAGATATATTATTGAAAAGTGGTTTGGCCGAAAAATCGACTGTCAGATTGTTGATGCCGATCATAGAGGTTGAGGCCCGTATTGGTTTTCTCCCGGAGTAGACTCTTTGCAAAGCATTACGAGCACTATAATCCATCCCACCAAAGGAATAAAGCCCCAGCAGACGTTCCATCCGGATTTGCTTGTATCATGCATCCTGCGGATTTCGGCACATAAAATAGAAACTCCGATTATGGCAGATAGAAGTTCTACTATCACTCCGATCCAAGTTTGCTCAATGCCATGGGCTGCTTGCATAAAACCGCCTATGACTCCTAATACGCCACAGATAATAATTGCAAATAAATAATACCACCAGAATTCGCTTCTGGAAGCTCTTCCTGTCGGAGTGAAAAACTTATTGAGTCCCACTCTCACTGCCTCTGCAAAGCCCATAAATTATATCGTTTTAGTTGGTTTTTTAATTTATGCAAATATAATTCTTTTATTTTGTCTCTATTGTAAAAAAATGTTAAAATAAAAACCCGACCTTTCTACAAAGACACCTTTATTAAGCTGTCATAATAACTCAAATCATTCTCTCGATGTCCCACACGAAGGCCCGAAGTCCGAGTTTTGGCTTACTCTTGTCGAGTTCCGAGAGTTTTTCCAAGACGGTCTCCACCCGATGATCTTCAACAATTGTCAGAATTGCATTGCCAAGGGAAGGCCATGCATGGGTGCCATAATGTGGTTCGCCCGTGGCAGACCCCCTTCCCTGGGTCTGTCCGAACGAAGTGAAGCCTCTGCATGAGCTCTTCTCAAGTATTTCAAGGATGGCCTCATTGTGGGCTTGGTCGTAGGCTATGAAGATTGCTTTCATTGTTCAAATTTTTATCTGATATATTGTCTGCGCATTCTTCTGCGGATATTTCTGACTCCATTTCCTGCAAATACACAATATAGCACCGGCACAAACAAAAGAGTCAGGATTGTTGAAAATGTCAAACCTCCAATTACAGCTGTGCCCATCGGACGCCACATCTCAGCTCCTTGTCCGCTGCCCACTGCCATCGGCACCATACCGAGAATAGTAGTCAAAGTTGTCATTATGACTGGTCGCAGACGCGACTTGCCTCCTAAGATCACGGCCCTGCGGATACCCATGCCACGCTCTCGGTTAAGAGAGATATAGTCGATCAATACAATACCGTTTTTAACCACTATACCTATCAACATGATAGCTCCAATCATACTCATGACGTTTAGAGTGTGGCCGCTGATCCATAGAATGATGAAGACTCCGGAGAATGCAAACAGCAAGGAGGTCATAATAATGCCGGGATAGGTGAAGCTCTCGAATTGAGCCGCCATAACTATGTAGACAAGAATGATAATCAAGATGCCCAACAGAAGAAGATCGGAGAAGGAGTCTTGTTGATCTTCGTAAGATCCTGAAAGACTTATACTGATTCCGGAGGGCAAGTGGAGTTGGTCGATTTCAATTTCAGCCGCCTCCACCACCTGGCTCATCGGCACTCCGTCTACCACAGTGGAAACCGTTATGACTCTTTCCCGGTCTTTTCGTTCGATAGTGGGAGGTGTGAACCTTTCCACTACCTTACCGAGCTCTTTCAATTTCACTCCTGCTCCTGTGGGCGTATAAAGTGTAATGTTCTCTATATCCTCCAAGGATGTGCGATAGTCTTTATCATACATCACTTTGATATCATATTCCTCTCCATCTTCGCGATATTGCGAGGCCGTGGAACCATTGATACGGTTGCGGAGATAGAAGGCTGCGGTCTGAAGATTCAGTCCATAGAGGGCCAGTTTTTCACGATCGAAATCCACCTGATATTCCGGTTGATAATCCGAGCGTGAAATGGTGATATCGGCTGTTCCAGGTATTCCCTCCAGAATCTGTCGCAACACTCTTGCCACTGAGTCTGTCTCTGTGAAGTCGTAGCCATAAATTTCGAAATCCACTGTTGACTGTCCTCCCATTCCGGCTCCGCGTCCGCCGCCTACATTCACTTGAGCCTTGGCAAATTCAGGAAATCCGGTTTCTATATCGTTTCTCATTCCGTCGGCTATCTCTTTGATGCCCCGTTGGCGGTCGCCCGGATCGAGAAGGCGGATATTCATCGAAGCGATATGACTTCCATTATCCGATAGGGATGCAAATGTGTTGTCGGAACTTGCGGGACCAACAGTGTAGCTTGCCACCATTATCTCCGGATATTTTTCCCTCCACAGGGAGTCGAGCCTATGAAGCGCATCCTGAGTGATTTCTACCCTTGTCCCTATGGGTGTCTCAAGGTTGACCCCTATGCGACCGTTATCTTGCGTTGGAAAGAATTCCGTGCCAACGTGTTTCATAAGGAAAATCGACCCCACAAAGGTGCCAAGACATATAATGATAGTGATTGTGCGGTTGGCCACAACTTTATGAAGCAACCATTCGTAGGCATTGTCAAACTTATCGAGACCTATCTGGATCGGCCCGTAGATTTTTTCATAAAATTTTGAATGGACCCGGGTAAGTTTCAACCATTGGGAACAAAGCATCGGCGTCAGCGAGAGGGCGCAGAGGGTTGATATGATCATCATGATTGTGACCATCCATCCCAATTGACGGAACATCACCCCGGTCATACCGGTCACTAAAGTCAACGGGAAGAATACAGCTATCAAGGTTAGGGTAGAGGCTATTACAGAGACTGCTACTTCATTGGTGCCATGAACTGCCGCCTGTTTCGGATCGGATCCTCGTTCAATGTGGGTTGTTACGTTTTCCAACACCACGATCGCATCATCGACCACCATACCAATAGAAATCGAAAGGGCCGAAAGCGAGACTATATTGAGAGTGTTGCCTGTGGCGAAAAGATAGATAAAGGAGGCGATAAGGGAGATCGGAATGGTGATGACGATAATCATAGTGGCTCTCCATCTTCCTAAGAAGAAAAACACCACTATCATCACAAACAACAGGGCATAGAGCACTGTTTCTTCCAGCGAAGCAATAGTGTTTTTAATATTGTCGGAGGTGTCGACCACTATGCCTATTTTCACGTCGGAGGGGAGGTTCCTCTGCAGTCGGGGCAGCATTTGCCTAACCTTATCGGAAATGGCTACTGAATTGGCTCCCGATTGCTTTTGTATTATAATAGTAGCCCCCTCTTCTCCATTTATATAAGTCTGTTGGGTGCGTTCCTCCAGAGAGTCTTCCACTCGGGCCACATCCTTCAGATAGATAGGTTTCCCCTGATAGGAGCCGACAACTATGTCGTTCATTTCTTTGGAGTCTTTGAATTCTCCTTGCACTCTTAAAGCATAGGTGTTGCTCCCGATATCGAAAGAGCCTCCGGGTATGTTCCGGTTTTCAGCTCCGATAATCGATGAAATTGTCTCCACAGAAAGGTTATAGGCCTCAAGCCGGTTGGGGTCTACGTATATGTGGATTTCTCGTTTGGGAGCACCCGTGATGGAGACTGATCCGACTCCGTCAACTCGTGCCAAAGGATTCGCGATGTTGTCGTCGAGTATCTTATAAAGACCGGCCATGCTCTCCTTGGCCTCCACAGATAGGATAAGAATAGGAATCATATCTGTGGAGAATTTGAAGATAATTGGATTTTCCGAGTCGTCGGGGAGCATTGATTCCACCATGTCGAGTTTATCTCTGACATCATTGGTCAGCACATCGATATCGTAGCCATATTCAAATTCAAGGGTAATCACTGAAGTGTTTTCCCTTGAATTGGAAGTGATATGTTTTAAATGCTCCACAGAGTTTAGGGCATTCTCAAGGGGCTTGGTGACATTTTGCTCGATATCTTCCGCGCTCGCTCCGGGATACATGGTGATGACCATGATTGTGTTGGTGTCGATATCGGGATATAGGTCAATCGGAAGTTTGGCGAGGGAGAAAAGACCCAGAATTATGACGGTCACAAAACATAGCGTTGTCATAATGGGCCGTTTCACGGCTGATCCGTATAGTGACATGATGGATTGTTAAAAATTGAAAGTTGGAAGTTAAAAGTTAAAACTTGGAAGTAGATAAAGGGGTTAAGGAACAATCTCAACGGCCATTCCGTCTGCCAGTTTCGTCTGACCCGTCATCACCACAGTGTCGCCGGATTCTACTCCGGAGATAAGTTCATAGGTCGAACCAATACGTTGTCCTACTTCTACTTTGTTGTAGGACACTCTTCCGTTATGATAGACATAAATATACTGGTTGGCCGAACCCGGTTGTTTAACTATAGCCCGGTCGGGCACCACAACGTGGTTGGCATTCCCTAATTCAAGTTTAACACGTCCGAACATTCCCGGAAGCACTCTCCCCTGAGAATTTTGAAGACCGATTTCCACTGCAAATGTTCTGCTGTTGGCGTCAACTATGGGAGCCACCATGGTGACGTGACCCTCGAAAACTTCATCTCCATAAGTGTCGAAAGTTATGAATGCCGGCATCCCTTTCACAATTTTCGACAATTGGCTTTCAGGCACATTTATAATGATTTTTACCGGATTCACCTGAGCCACCGTGACGATAGGCAAGGCTCCGGTCATATCTCCGGGATCGTAATTGCGTGCCGTAACTACTCCGCTGATTGGGGTCACTAGAATAGTATTCTCCTTCACATTTCTCAAAGTGCGTTCAGCGGCCGCCAAGGAATTTTCGGCGTTAGTCAGCTGTAATTTCATTTGATCCACATTTTGCTGGGTGCCTCCTCCGATTTCAAGGAGTTTTACAGCCCTCTCATAATTTTGCCTGACATTATCCAGATTAGCCTTTGCATTGGCCACCTGAATTTCATAGGATGTTATATTGACATCGTCGAGAATAGCCACTGTCTGACCTTTAGCTACATTATAACCTTCGTCTACAAGTATTTCCTTTATTCTATTGGGCGTGGAAGTGGAAATATTGTTGATTAATTCAGGCTCTACTGTGGCCGTGTAAATGCCGTTTTGCACCACATCCTGATTAAAAACCCTCTCAACTTTTACTACAGGAAGCTTCTCCTCTTCACCTCCTGTTTTCTTTTCCCCACACGATGAGAGAAAGGTAAATACCGTCAATGTCCCTATTGAAATATGGAATATGTTTTTTTTCATGTTTTTTAATAATTTTCTTTACCGAGCAAGAGGTCGAGTTCTGAAGTCGACACGAGATAATTATAAATGGCTTGTAGATATGAAAGCTGAGAAGCGGTGTTTGCTAATTCGGCATCTCTAAGCTCCAGATATGAGGCTGCACCTATTTCAAAACTTTTCTGCATGATGTCGTATGCCTTCTTAGCCTGAGCTACACTCTCGCGGCTTGAAGAAATCTGAGCTGCCTCCCGATTAATGTTATCGATGGCAAGTTCAACCTGCATATTCAATGAATTTATAAGATAATCTTTCTGTATCTCTATCTCTTTTAACTGCACTTGGGCCTGTTTGAGTCCATATAGTTTCGAACCCCCGGAAAAAATTGGCACTGACAGTGCTAATCCCACAAAACTATAGGGATTAAATTGCTGATTCCGGAACGGCGAACCGTTGCTCAGTGAAGTCCATGATAAATTATAGGAGGCGCCTAAAGTCGGAATCCATGCAAATTTTTTCAGAGCTACATTTTGGGTCAACATCTTTTTCTGGATCTCTAAAGATCTTAAAGAAGTGTTGTCTTGCAAGGAGGTGCCTGAAGCTTCGGGGTAAGAAAACATATCTTGCGACATATCATTCAAGGTCAAATCGGGGAGGATGACTAAATCAGTAGTAATCCCCATCAACACTTTCAATTGGAGTTGACATTGCCGCAGAGCTATATCTGATTGGAGAAGTTCCGGCTCAATGTTTTTTACTTGCACTGAAGTGCGCAACACATCATATTCTGAGGCTGTGCCGTTTTCATATTGTTTTTTATATAAGTCTGCGTTAAATAGGGCCACATCATAATTTTGTTGAACCACTTTTTTAGAAGCCACGGCGAGCATTAGAGCATAATAGGCTTTGTTTATTTCGTTAACAAGATTTAGACGTGAGGCTCTGGATTCCTCTAAACTCGCAAGGATTTGTGTGTCAGAAATGGAAATCGCTTTCCAAAGGGTAGGGGCTATCAAAGGCAAGGAGGCTGAAAAGCCAAGATTCCATGTGTTGTCTGAACCCATTTTAAGGCTTTGGCTCTCTCCTCCGAAGTCCATCCGAATTGTCTGCAATTCTATTGATCGTTGATAGGCTCCGCTAAAATCTATGGAGGGAAAGATCGAGGCCAATGTCTCCTTTTTTGCATAATCTACCTTCTTAACCTCCCAATCCGCGATTTTCACGGTTGGATTGTCTTTCAATGCAATCTGGATACATTCTTCTCGCGACATGGTCACTTCTTGTGCTTTAAGCCCCGGAAGGAATAAAAGCGTCAGAAAAAATAACAATATCTTGGTTCTCATCTTAATTTTCAATTTTTTCTTTTGATATTGTCTGTTTTGGAAGATATTTTTCCAATTCTTCAAGACCTTTGGGAGAACTGATGGCCCTTAAAAAACCTATTATCACATTGTCGAGTATTTCAGTGAGAGAAATATCTTCCGGGAAGAGGTTTTCTCCTCTTTTTAATGCCTCCATCTGGATTGCAAACATGCGGCATTGTACTATCAAATTGATGTCTTCCCGGAAATATCCTTCTTCGACTCCTTTTTTAATCACATCATAGAAGTTCTCATAATGTTGTCGCCTATGTGTTTCGGTAAGCAGGTCGCCTTTGCCGGAATAATCTTCCAGATCGCGCAGAAATTCTACATTGATACGGCTTATTAGGTCGCGATGGAATAGGAAACATTTCACAATGCCCTCCATTATGTTAGAGGAATCGTTGAACATTTGGGCAAGCCTTCCCCCTATTTTTTTGTGGAAATATTTCTGGGCTTCCAAAAACAATTCCTCTTTACTCCCGAAAATCTCATAAAGAGTTCGTTTCGACATTTGCAGAGAGGCTGCAACGCTATCCATAGTCGTTGCCTTCAATCCATGCTTCATCAAGGAGCTCATGAATTCCTCCATTATTTTGGTGAACTGCTCCTCGCTTATTTCTTCTTTCCTCATCTATTCCGCCGCTCTTTAATTTTGGATTTTATAACGGCGGTGCAAAATTAAAGAAAACTGAAAACTTATACAAAGTTTTCAGTGTTCCAACTCGTTGTCTTATTTTCTAAAAAATGTTAAAGTAATTGAAAATCATCTGCATCCCTCCAGGATGGGAATTTATCACGATAGTTTAAAAGTCGTTGTTTCGAAAGTCCGGCATAGAGAAGTCCCGTGTTGTCTATTGATGTGGCGAGGTCTTGGCCCTTATAGTTAAAAAGATGACTGCTCCCATTGTAGTCTCCACCAAGATTGTCGATACCTCTACAATTCACTCCGCAAACATAGGCTGAGTTTTCCAACGCCCTGGCTTTGAGCAAGGTGTCCCATGTGTCTACGCGTGACACCGGCCAGTTCGCCACAGCTATCAGTAAATCATAGCTATTTGCTTGATTGCGACACCACACGGGGAAACGGAGATCATAACACACTATCATAGAGATTTTCCAACCTTTGAATTCCACCGACAGTCTTTCTGTGCCGGGTGTGAAAATTTTGTCTTCGCCTCCCGGTGAAAACAAATGTTTCTTGGCTGAAAATTTCGCTTTGCCATCGGGGGTTATAAAAAAAGACCTGTTAAGAAGCCTGTCTCCCTCCTTGCCGATATAGCTTCCGGCTATTGCCACATCCTTTTCCTTACTCAACCTTTTAAGCAAGTTTATTGTCTCTCCATCTTCTCCCTCCGCATATTTCTCAATCTCTTCCTGCATCGCATTTGTGGGAAACCCAGTCGAAAATGTTTCCGGAACCACAACCAAATTGGCTGTCGGATTGAGTTGTTGAAACATTTCTTCAACTGCAGCGAGATTTTTCTCTTTTTCCCCCCAGAATATTTCAATAGGGGCCAGACATACCTCCAATTTATTTTCCAACATTATAGATCTTTTTATGCTTTGAATTTTTCCGGATAGAGGGCTGCCTCCTTATATTGGGAATAATACGCCCGGATATTTTTGAGATCTGCTTCGAAATTTCCCGTAGGATTATATTCCTCTTTAATAAATACGCTTTTATGCTGGAAATCGATGACTCCAAGCTGAATGATAACGTTTGCATTGTAGGCAATAGTGAGAAAACCGGTGCGCCATTGGTCAACGGCACTTCTTGACCCCTCGGGAGTGACTGCAAGATTGAGATGTTTCCTTTTTTTGAAATCTTCGATCAATACCGATGTCAATGATCTGGTGGGATTTGATTTAACCGGTATTCCCCCTAAAGCATTTAATAAATATTTTAAAGGGAAGAAAAACCAGAATTCCTTCATCAGAAACGAGGCTTTTCTTCCCAAAGATCTGTAGGCCAAAAGGCCCATAATGAAATCCCAGTTTGAAGTATGGGGCGCCACGCATATCACAGCCTTATCCCTATAAGGCACTGTGATATCAGTTTTCCAGCCGAAGCATTTTAAGAGGAAACCCCAAATATTCATAACCGGTTTATAATTTCGGTTTTCTTATGCCTTAGTTGTAGTCTCTTTGTTTTCTTTCTTCACTTCTTCCGGAACCCCGGCATTGAATTCCTTCACTGCTTCATCAAGATCTTTATAGAAATCTTCATAAATCTTCTTGAAAAGCTGCTTATAGAAATCTTTCTTAGCCTTGGAATATTCCTTTAGGTTTTCGAACGCTTTAACACCCTTGTCGAAGGTTACGTCGGCATTTGATTTGGCGGCAGCCACTGCGCTTATCACTTTCTCCACTGCATTTGCAGCTTTCTCCCTGTCAACATTTTCGACGGTTTCTACAACGTCTACCATTGATGCGCAAGCTGAATCTCCTACGCTTTCAACGTATTTTTTAAAATCTCTCTTGTTCATAATTTTTGTGTTTTATAGTCCTTATATTATTATAACCACTTTATAGGGGAAAAATATTTTAAATTACCTCAAAAAAATAATATTTATTTCTTTTTCTTTTAATTCAAGTGCCGAGTGCCAAGTGCCGAGTGCCGGATGCCTGGTGAAAGTCTGTAATCATACTCTCTGCTCTTTTCGAGCCGCATCGAGCCTCAATAGAATAAACAGCAATATAGTGAAGCCCCAAAGCGATGAACCGCCATAACTAAAAAAGGGAAGAGGTATCCCTATCACCGGACATAATCCTATGACCATCCCGACATTTATACAAACATGGAATATCAACATCGAGACGACGCAATAGCAATAGACTCGGGCAAATGGAGCTTTCTGGCGTTCCGCTATATAAATGAGTCGCAGAATCAGTGTTAAAAAGGCAAGCAATACAAGCGATGAGCCGATGAATCCCTGTTCCTCGCCTATTGTGCAGAATATAAAATCAGTGTGTTGCTCAGGCACATATTTCAATTTCGTCTGTGTCCCGTTTAAAAATCCTTTCCCCTCAAGACCTCCCGAACCTATCGCAATTTTTGACTGATTGACGTTATAGCCGACTCCCCTGAGATCTTCTTCTATTCCCAAAAGCACCAAAATACGTGTCTGCTGGTGGGGTTGCAGTATTCGGTCGAAAACATAATTCACAGAAAAGAGGAAACCAACGGATACCAACACAAATCCGATTGCGATAACGAATTTTCTGATATGATGGCGCAACATGGCCAAAGATGTATATACAACTGCGGCCCCCAGGACACAAAGAAAAAACAGGAGTCCATTGACAGAGACACCACACAATACCAACACAGTGGCCACCACCCCTGATGCCAACATTCCTAATATCACGTTCCTAGCAATAAAGAAATCTTTGCAATAGAAAACGAGCAAAAGGCAAAAAAGGAAGCAAATAAGGCAGAACACAGTGAATTCCCCCAGGCTAAGGCCCATAAGGAAGGGATTCATATATTTCACTGCCATGACAAAATAAACCACGGCCAGGAAAACTCCACCCAAGACAAAACCACTCATCCCTTCTCTATAAAGCACAAAAAAGAGGGCCAGATAAACAAGCGCGCTCCCGGTCTCCTTTTGGCAGAGGATGATGCATATCGGCAGAAGGATGATGAGGAGGGCTTTTAAATAATTCCCGGCCTTTGCGTTGAGAGAAAAATTGTAGGAGTCGAATAATTTGGCTAAAGCCAAAGATGTTGCAAATTTTCCGAATTCTGCCGGCTGGAGGCTGACTGGGCCGAACACGAGCCATGAATGAGATCCCTTAATATTTGGCGACAAAAACACTGTGGCAATCAATATCAGGATGACAACCCCATAGATCGGATATGCGTAGGCTTCATATATTCTGTAGTCTAGCAATAAAATCACGAAACCAATAATCAACGACAATCCGATCCAGCGCAATTGTTTCCCTGAAAATTCCGAGAAATCAAAGATGCTCGCATTGTCGAAATCATAGCTTGCGGCATAGATGCTGACGGCCCCGGCTGCAACCAACAGGAGATAAATTACAATCGTGGTCCAGTCGAGATTCCGGAACACCGAGGAATTAGCTTCAGTGTTTCTTAACTCCACTGTTGATGATTGTGTTTGAAGTTAACATTCTCTCTTCAATATATTGCCTTTGAGGCGAAATTTCCCCGGTGAGATATTTTTCCATTATAAGGCTTCCGATAGGCACTCCATAAGTGGCTCCGAAACCGGCATTCTCAACATAGACTGCCACAGCAATCTTTGGATCGTGATAGGGTGCGAAACCCATGAACACCGAGTGGTCTTTCCCATGTGGATTCTGAGCGGTTCCGGTTTTCCCACACACCTCTATGCCGCTAAGATTGGCTAAGCGACACGTGCCCCCGGTCACAGCCATTCGCATACCTTCTGCGACACTTTCATAGTAACTCTTATCTATGCTTGGTTCGTGTTTCTTTCGATATTGTTCATCTATGGTTGTGTCCGAAATTTCTTTCACAACATGGGGTGTATAAAAATATCCCCTGTTGGCTATCGTGGCACACAGATTGGCTATCTGTAGGGGAGTAGCCAAGACCTCTCCCTGGCCTATTGCTATAGAAATAATGGAATTTGCACTCCATTTGGGTCCCCTGAATGATTTGGAATAATAATCGGCGTTGGGAATAAATCCCCGGCTCTCATGGGGAAGATCAACTCCAAGTCTATAGCCGTAGCCCATTTCAACAAGATAATCTTTCCATTTGGTGAGCTGGTCTTGAGGAGTCGTTCCTCTTTTATCGATCATGTGTTTTAAACCCCAACAGAAATAAGCATTGCATGAAGTCTGTAAAGCCGGTTTTAAGGGGAGAGGAGAGCCATGGCCGTGACAACCAACCCTTAGTCCGTTGATATAACCATGATAACAGGGATATGCCGTGTTTTCATTTATGACTCCTTCCTGGAGAAAAATCAATCCCTGGGTCGGTTTAAAGGTTGAGCCCGGGGGATATGCCCCCTGGATCGAACGATCATATAAAGGTTTGAGAGGGTCAAGCACTAATTGTGCATAGTTTTTTCCTCTCTCTTTTCCCACAAGAAGCTGAGGATCATAATTTGGAGCCGTCACAAGGGCCAGAATTTCCCCCGTGGAAGGTTCGATCGCAACAATTGCCCCGATCTTGTTTTGCATTAGCTGTTCCCCATATTCCTGAAGGCTCATGTCGATGGAGAGAGTCAGATTGCTTCCGGATTCCGGGGCCACATCCTGAGCCCCATCCTCATATTTTCCTTTGATGCGTCCCAAGGCGTCGCGCATCAAAATTTCCATTCCCTTCTTGCCACGTAAAACCTCTTCATAACTTTTCTCAACGCCCAGGTCGCCCGTGTAGTCTCCTCTCTTGTAATAATCATCCCTTTTGATGTCTTGAGGTGACACTTCACGAATATTTCCCAAAATGTTGGCACCCGCTGAATAATTGTATTTCCTGACTGTTCGCGTCTGGATATAGAAGCCGGGAAACATGTATAGTTGCTCCTGCAGCCGGCCGTAGTCTTCAAAAGAGAGATGGGAAATGAGTTTTTGGGGTGTATACGAGGAATATCCCGGATTTTTTCTCGGGTCTTTCATCTCGGCCCAATATTCCTTTAATTGATCGGCGCTGATATTCATAAGAGAGCAGAAGGCTGCCGTGTCAAGGGAATGCACATCTTTTGGTATCAACATCAAATCGTAGGCAGGCTGATTGAACACCACTAAATTCCCTCTTCTGTCATAAATCAACCCTCTTGCAGGATACACAGTCTTTTTCAAGAATGCGTTGCTCTCAGCATTAAGTTTATATTTATCTTCACTCACTTGCAAGGCGAAAAGGCGTGCTATATAAATTGCAACAACGAGGGTGATGAAACCCCCGATGACAAATCTCCTCCTTGCAAGTTTATAGTCTTTTCTCATTCTATTCCGGGATTAGGCTGTCGAAAGCCAACAGAAGGATAAAAGTTAATACTGCACTAGAACCGGTCATTATCGCTATTTCCTTAACGTCGGCAAAACTGAAATATTCTATAGAAAAGGCCAGTAGACAATAAACCACTATAAACGTCAATAAATATTTGGAGTATTCGATAATTCCCAGTGTAGAAATGGTCGGAATCTGACGGCTTGTCACATCATCTTTTGCCACGTAGGCATAATAAATGGGTATCCTTAACGCCGATGTCAGTGTGCATGCCAATGCGTTCACTCCGGGGGTATCTGAAAAGACATCAACTATGAGCCCCAAAAGAAAAGAAAAGGTAAAAACGTAGGAAAGTTTCAGGTTTATCGGAAGATGGATGATAAAATAAATAAAAACTATCGGAACGGCCACATGAAATAAGACAATATTATTGAATATGAGCACCTGAAGGAGCACACACACCAAAAATAAAAGTCCGTATCTCAATATTGAAGCCGACATTTAATCTCTATTCTCTATTCTTTATCTTCTATTCTCTATCCTCTAAACTCTATCCTCTAAACTCTAAACTCTAAACTCTAAACTCTAAACTTTAATCTCTCACAAATCAAACTGGCTGAGGGAATCAACGCTCTCTTTATAATTGTCTTTTATGACTCTTACGGTGCTCAAGCTCTTGAAATCCGGCAGGAGTCTAACTTTCAAGATAAAGAAATTATCGTCAGCTCCCTTTATTCGGTTCATTATGACTCCTACAGGTATATTGGCCGGAAACGCAAGCGAATAACCACTCGTCACTATCGTGTCGCCTGTTTGAAACCGTGTATGTCGGGGCACCTCTTCCATGTAGGCTATAGAACTGTCTCCTCCCTTCCAATTTAGCGAACCGATAAAGTCAGTGTTCTTTATTTTTACGCTAAATCTTTGAGCCTCGTTAAGAAGGGAAATCACCCGGGCTGTATGAGGACCCGCCACATTGACAATGCCGACTACTCCGTTATGGTCTACTACTCCCTGTCCCCTCGTTATGCCGTCAGAAGTCCCTTTGTCTATCGAGAAATAATTCTTTGGATGTCTGACATTGTTATTGATTACTGTTGCTGCTACGTAATCATACCTGGGATTTTCTATGAAACCCGAAGTGTCTGAGTTTAATGTCCGATATTCGGCAAGCTGATGTCTTAAATTTAAAACCTCGTTTTCGAGCCGTGCGTTGTTGGCTTCCAAATCGCGATTGATTTCTCTTAAGGCGAAATATCCTGCCACTTCCGATGTCACGCCATAGACGGAACTCGACACAACATTGGCTGAACTGAAATAAATCGAAGAGTGATAGACATTATACGTGAAAAGTATCACACAGCTCAATCCCACGTAGATGAAAAATATGAACCATGCGCCATATCTCAGAAAGAAATTCAGAAGATTTCTCACGCAATCTCAGCCGGTTTAATAAATGGGATAAGTGAGGACAGTCCCTCCTGAAAATATATCTTCCCCTTTTTCTTTATGGGTTTATCTTATCAGGAATGAGAATTTATTGATATTCTTTAAGGCAACTCCTGTCCCCTTAGCCACTGCGTGGAGGGGATCGTCGGCCACTTTGAATTCAATTTTCATTTTGTCTGAGAAGCGTTTCGCGAGTCCCTTTAGCAAGGCTCCACCTCCGGCAAGGTATATTCCGTTTTTGACTATATCGGCATATAGTTCCGGCGGGGTTTCCTCAAGTGCGGCTAAAATAGCGGCTTCCATTCGAGAAATAGTCTTATCGATACAATGTGAAATCTCTTCGTAGGTGACCGGAACTGTCATCGGGAGTGAGGTCATTTTATTAGGCCCGGTCACAATAAAGGGCTCCGGACCATCCTCAAGCACCGGGAGGGCAGAACCTACGTTTATCTTGATTTGCTCGGCCATCGTCGTTCCAACCTTCAGATTGTGAACTCTTCCCATATGATCCTGGATATCAACCGTCAGGTCATTGCCGGCTATTCTTATACTCTTATTGCTGACAATACCGCCAAGCGATATCACAGCGATCTCTGTGGAACCGCCGCCTATATCTACAATCATGTTCCCTTCGGGAGCCTCAACGTCAAGGCCTATACCCAAGGCAGCCGCCATGGGTTCATATATCATATAGACGTCGCGGCCTCCAGCATGTTCCGATGAGTCGCGCACGGCCCTTATCTCAACTTCGGTAGACCCCGACGGTATGCAGACCACCATCCGTAACGAAGGAGAAAACCACCTTCTCTTGGAACTCACCATTTTTATGAGTCCGCGGATCATCTGTTCGGCTGCATTAAAGTCGGCGATAACTCCATCGCGCAAGGGGCGGATGGTCCGGATGCCGGGAGGTTCCTTCCCCTCCATCTGATGAGCCTGAGTGCCTACTGCTAAGAGTTTATCTGTCTTATTTTCTATGGCTACAACCGAGGGTTCGTCAACCACTATTTTGTCGTTATGTATAATTATGGAGTTCGCAGTGCCAAGGTCCATGGCTATCTCCTGCGTGAATGAAAAAAGTCCCATTTTTTGTCGGATTATTCTGCTTTATATTCTCTTTATCGGAAATTTTTCACTTCTTCCGGGAATATTTTTGCAAAGTTAGAGAAAAATGGTCATTTAAAGATATAGAGATAGTTAAAAATATGTTATAAACTATTTTTTGTCGATTAGGCCTTTGTTCAAATTACAAGTCATATAAAAAAGAGTCTCGAAATACCTCGAGACTCTTTTGATTTAAATAGTTTAGATTCTTTAGGTTAGTTATTGAAGAAGGTGGTCAGAGCATAGTCTATGCTATCGAGGATGTTCTGGATATAAGGATCGCCGGGCTGCAATTGGTTGGCCTGCTCGGCATATTTTTGCGCCTGAAGGAAATAGTTGTTTTTGATATCTTCCCTTGCGGCTGTCAATTCAGGTGAATTTCCTTCAAGTAAATTTAATTTTGCGGTGCCAACTCTGTAAAGTTTGTTGCTGGCATTCTTGAAAGTCTCGAAATCAGCTGAATCCAAAGAGGCAGCCTTCCTGTAATCGGCCTCCGAAGCATCGTCGTTTTCAAGACGATCGTAAACATATCCTCTCAATCCATATAGATTAGCTGAGTCAGGATTCTCGCTGATGAGTTGGTTGAGTGTTGAGAGAGCCTGATCTGTTTCTTCATCGCTCACCATGGCATTGATAAGATTATTGAGGAAGATGGTGTTGTCGATGCCGAAATTATCGATTCCGAATTGAGAAGCCTCTTTGATGTGGCCCATAGCCTCGGCAGAACGATCATTGTCGTTTTGGGCGATGGTCTGCCAGCATGCAATTTCATAGATAGTGGCTTCAGGTTTTTCATATCCCATCAGGCGTGCCTGTTTAAAGGCCTCGGCGCTCGCCTCTATATTGCCGCCTTGATTGGCTGCCAACCCGGCATTGAATAGGGCAGAGGAGAGCTGCTGGGGTGTCACAGCCAAGTTCTCGCTTCCAAATTTCTCAGGTATTGCAGTGTAAATGAGAAATGCATCGTAGGCTTCGGGATAATATTTTTGCTCGTTATAATAATCTGCACCCACTGTATAGAAGTCGGAAAGATGGCCCTTTATCTTGTTTAAGATATCTTTGCTGTATTTAGGTTTCACCTGTCCCTTTTCATTGGGCAGACTGTCGAGAGGAAGGGCTTGAAGAAAATAATTATATGCTCCGATGAGCTCTTGGCCAAGGGCGTCAGGACTCGCTGAGGCATCCTCAGGATTAATCATGCGTGTCTTGTAACCGTTGTCGTAGGCGTCAAGTTCGATTTTCCCGGCTACATAGTAAGTGTAAGCCTGATCTTTGGTCTCGGGATTTTCAATCGCCTGTTTGATTAAGCCGCGAGCCTCTTCAAGTTTATCTGTCTTGCCGGAAAGCTTTTCTGCTTGCTTCACGACCGTCACCTGGGAAAACATTGCTGTCGTGGTCCCGAGGCACACAATCAAAGTCATTAATTTTTTCATTCTAATTGGTATTTATGTTTGATTGATATTTTTAATTTTCTTCAGATGCTTCCTGGCCCTCCTCTTCAGATATCTCTTCCTGAGGTTCGCTTGCTACCTTACAAACGCTTGCGATTGTGTCATCACGTTTTGTAAGGTCGATTAGTTTGACACCCTGGGTGTTGCGCCCCATTACCCGGATACCGGCCACTGAGAGACGCAAAGTGATGCCACTCTGATTGATTATCATCAAGTCGTTGGAGTCGTCAACACTCTTTATTGCCACCAATGCACCCGTTTTTTCAGTGATATTCATTGTCTTGACTCCTTTACCACCTCTATTGGTGATACGATAGTCTTCGAGGGCCGAGCGTTTACCATACCCATTGGCTGAAACAACCATGACTGTCTCTTCCGATCCCTCTTCCATCGTTATCATGCCGACAACTTCATCGCCCTCTTCTCCAAGGGTCATGCCTCTTACTCCCGTGGAAACTCTTCCCATTTCTCTTACCTTGTTTTCATGGAAACGGATTGCACGGCCCTCCTTATCAGCGATTATCACTTCGGAGTTACCGTCGGTCAATCTGACTTGAATCAACTGGTCGTCTTCACGGATGATTATGGCGTTGACTCCATTAGCTCGCGGACGCGAATAGGCTTCAAGCGATGTTTTCTTGATGATTCCTTTCTTAGTGCAGAATATCAAATTGTGGGAAGTGTTAAATTCAGTGTCATCCAACCGTTTGATTCTTATAAAGGCGTTGACCTCGTCGTCTGAATCAAGATTGAGAAGGTTTTGGATTGCGCGCCCTTTAGAATTCTTGGCTCCCTCCGGAATCTCATAGACCTTAAGCCAATAACAACGACCCTTCTTGGTAAAGAAGAGCATATAGTTATGGTTGGAGGCCGGATAGATATATTCAATGAAATCGGAGTCACGAGTATCGCTCCCTTTTGCCCCCATACCTCCTCGATGCTGGGTGCGGAATTCACTCAGAGGTGTCCTCTTGATATAGCCCAGATGAGAAATAGTGATGATCATCTCGTCGTCGGGATAGAAATCTTCCGCATTCAGGTCGCCGGCAAAAAGATTGATTTTGGTTCTTCTCTCGTCGCCATATTTGTCTCTTATCTCGATGAGCTCGTCTTTCATCACTTGGCGGCACACATCGTCGTTGTTCAAGATGTCGTTTAAGTGAGCGATGAGTTTCATTAAGTCGTCATACTCTTTGCGGAGTTTCTCCATTTCCAGTCCGGTGAGCTGGCGCAAACGCATCTCAACAATGGCCCTGGTTTGAATTTCATCCAAATCGAATTTCTCAGAAAGGCGCTGCCTTGCCTCCTCTGTGGTTTGTGACGACCGGATAATCGCGATAACTTCATCGATATTATCGCAGGCGATCATCAAGCCTCTTAATATATGGGCCCTCTCTTCAGCTTTTCTTAATTCATAGCGAGTGCGCCTTATCACTATCTCATGTCGATGAGATACGAAGGCCTCCAAAAGTTGTTTGAGATTGAGAGTCCGGGGGCGACCATTGACCAAGGCCACATTGTTGACACTGAATGTGGTCTGCAATTGTGTCATTTTAAAGAGCTTGTTGAGCACCACATTGGCGTTGGCATCCCGTTTTATCTCAATGGCGATATGCATCACTCCTCTCGCCGATGTGTCTTTGATATCGGATATTCCCTCTATCTTTTTTTCTATTGCAAGGTCTGCGATACTTTTTACCAGGTCGTTCTTGATGACCCCATAGGGGATTTCGGAAATGACTATCTGGTCGTGGGTGCCGGTGTTTTCTATTTCAGCTTTTGCCCGTAATACTATCCGTCCTTTGCCGGTCTCGAAAGCATCCTTCACCCCTTGAAGCCCGAAAATCTCTCCTCCTGTGGGAAAATCCGGAGCTTTTATGTATTCCATGAGTCCCGCTATGTCAATCTCGGGATTGTCTATCAATGCGATGCAGGCATTCAACGACTCCGTGAGGTTGTGAGGGGGCATGTTGGTGGCCATACCTACAGCGATTCCGGAAGCCCCATTCACCAGCAGATTAGGTATGCGCGTCGGTAAAACCGATGGTTCTGTCAAGGTGTTGTCAAAATTGGGAACGAAATCCACCGTTTCACGATCAATGTCTTGAAGCATCTCTTCACCCATCCGGGCAAGTTTCACCTCCGTATAACGCATCGCTGCAGGGGAGTCTCCGTCGATTGATCCGAAATTGCCCTGGCCAAATACCAAAGGATATCTCAGCGACCACTCCTGGGCCATTCTGACCATGGTCATATAGATCGAGCTGTCGCCATGGGGATGGTATTTACCCATCACTTCTCCCACTATCCTGGCCGATTTCTTTGTGTCGCCGGAATAAAAATTCCCAAGCTCGTTCATTCCATAAAGCACGCGACGATGCACCGGCTTGAAACCGTCTCTGACATCCGGAAGGGCCCGGCTTACGATCACCGACATAGAATAGTCTATGTAGGCGCTCTTCATTTCCGACTCAATATTGATCGGAATTATCTTATCTTCACCTTGCATTTTTTATCTTTTTATGGTCGAATAGGGCCTTTGAAGTTTTGCTTAAGGCCCATTCTTAAGCCATAGGCAAAATTAATGAATTTTCTTATAATAGGCAAAAATCTGCTTGGCCCTCAGTCTTTATTACTCTGTCGGTTTTAAATATGATTTATTACTCCTCTTTAATTATTGGCACATAATTTGCAATATCATTATGACAATTTGAGTTGTATAGAAAGATAAAACTATTATAATTTGATGAAAAACGATTATTCAAGGCAATTCCGTCCAATTTTGGAGACTGCTTATTCCGAAGCTCGTAAATTTAACAGCCCTGTTATTTTGAGCGAGCATTTCGTTTTGGGAGCCCTCCATAATCCCGAAGGTTATGCCTTCAAGATTTTAAATCATCTCAATGTCCCTATTGAAGACATCGAGAATGAAATTGAAACTTATCTTAAGGGTGCACAAGCCCCTAAAGAGAGCACCACTCTTTTTGAACAACATTTCAAGATTTCTCTCTCTGCGATACGTCATCTTCATCTGGCTGTCTCGGAAGCAAGGAAGATGAACGCCAACGTGGTCTCCGGCGAGCATATCCTCCTTGCCCTTCTCCACGATCAAAGAGCTATGGACAGCGAAATCCTGAAAGGAATTAAAGATAAATATCTTAATTTCGACATCTCTATCCAAAACATCAATGATCTCAATATGCCCCAAGCAGGCAAAGATTTCGATGATGAGGAGGATGACGACGATGATGAAATGTCGCCTTTCGGTCAATATGGCGGTGGAAAGAAATCTTCCGAACCCAAAGGCCAAAAAGGGAAAGGCCAGAAGAGTGACACTCCGGCTCTCGATAAATTCGGCTATGATATGACGAAGGCAGCTTCCGAGGGGAGGCTTGACCCTGTCGTAGGTCGTGAAACGGAAATCGAGCGCCTCGCTCAAATCCTTTCAAGGAGAAAGAAAAATAATCCTGTTTTGATAGGTGAGCCCGGAGTCGGTAAATCTGCCATCGTTGAAGGCCTTGCATTGCGAATTGTGCAGCACCAGGTGCCTCGAGTGCTTTTCGACAAGAGGGTAGTGGGTCTTGATATGGCCGGAATGGTGGCCGGAACAAAATTCCGTGGTCAGTTTGAGGAACGTATCAAAGCAGTGCTCGACGAACTCCAGAAGAATCCTGATATAATCCTGTTTATCGATGAGATCCACACGATTGTAGGTGCCGGCGGAAACTCCGGTTCTATGGATGCCGCAAATATGTTGAAGCCGGCTTTGGCCAGAGGAGAAATCCAATGCGTGGGAGCAACTACTCTTGATGAATACAGGCAGAACATTGAAAAGGATGGCGCTCTCGAAAGAAGATTCCAGAAGGTGATGGTTGAGCCCACAAGTCCGGAAGAAACCCTCGAAATCCTTCGCCGTGTAAAAGACAAGTATGAAGACCATCATAACGTGAATTACACCGAAGAGGCCCTGAGGGCATGCGTCGACCTTACTCAGAGATATGTGAGCGATCGTAATTTCCCCGACAAGGCTCTCGACGCTCTTGATGAGGCTGGTTCAAGGGTTCATATAGCTAATGTGGTAGTGCCTGAGGAAATCGAAAAACTCGAAAAGGATGTGGAGGAAGTGACTGAAAGGAAACTTGCCGCCGCTAAAGCACAGAATTTTGAACTTGCCGCCACCCTTCGTGACGAAGAGTCTAAAAAGAAGGCTGAACTTGATAAGGCTAAGAAAGAGTGGGAAGCCCAAATCGACAGTCAGCGTCAGACTGTGGATGAAGACAATGTGGCTCACGTAGTTGCAATGATGACAGGGGTCCCGACTCAGAAGGTTGCTCAGGCGGAAGGCACAAAACTCCTGAAGATGGGCGAATCTCTTGAAGGTTCTGTCATTGGCCAAGACGACGCTATTAAAAAGGTGGTGAAAGCTATCCAAAGAAATCGTATTGGACTCAAAAATCCTGAAAAGCCGATTGGAGTTTTCATGTTCCTCGGTCCGACGGGAGTGGGTAAGACCCATCTGGCAAAAAAAATAGCTGAATATCTCTTCGACTCCAAAGATGCTCTTATCAGAATGGACATGAGTGAATTTATGGAGAAATTCACGGTGTCGCGTCTTGTCGGAGCACCTCCGGGATACGTTGGATATGAAGAGGGAGGACAACTCACTGAAAAGGTAAGAAGACACCCTTATAGCGTTGTGCTTCTTGATGAAATAGAAAAAGCTCATCCTGATGTTTTTAACCTTCTCCTCCAGGTGATGGATGAAGGCCGTTTGACCGACTCTTTGGGTAGAAAAATCGATTTCAAAAATACCATTGTGATCATGACCAGCAATGTCGGTTCACGTCAGCTGAAGGATTTCGGTGGGGGAGTAGGATTCAACACCGAAGAAATGTCGAAACAACAGGCCCAAGGAGTAATTTCCAAGGCTCTCAACCGTGCTTTTTCACCTGAATTTCTCAACCGTGTCGATGATATTATCATGTTCGACCAGCTCGACAAAGAGGCTATAATAAAGATTATCGATATTGAGCTGAAGGATTATTATTCCAGGGTTGAAAAACTTGGTTTCAACCTCGAAATATCAGATGCCGCCAAGAATTTCATGGCAGAGAAAGGCTACGATCGTAATTTCGGGGCACGGCCCTTGAAACGCTCAATCCAGAAATATCTTGAGGATGAACTTGCCGAATTGATGCTATCTCTCAATGCCGAAGGAAAAATCGGTGGAAACATAAAGATGGATTATAAGGAGGGTGAAGAAAAACCGACTCTGGTTTACGAACCTCTGGCAGGCATCGAGGAATAAAAATTGAATATGAAAAAGAAACCGCTTTGGATCTTCCATTGGCGGTTTCTTTTTTATTCCTCTTTCCGTAAAGGCTTTAGGAAGGTATTTAGGATGATTTCCTTTACCTTTCTTATCTTCTA
>JAFLTU010000025.1 GCA_022509125.1 Muribaculaceae bacterium
CCCGCGACCCTCAGCTTGGGAAGCTGATGCTCTACCAACTGAGCTATTATCGCATAAGCTCCGTGTCTTTTAGTCACTGCAAATATAAATATAATTATCCAATCTTTTGGCCTTATCTTCTGATTTTTTTGTTTATTTTTGTAAAAACAATCTTAACAAACCATGTCAAATCCATCTGCCAATCCTGATTCTCTGAATAAGGCCCAACCCTCTCCCGATATCAATTCAGCTAAGGCTTCCCTGCCGTCTTCCGAAGATAAGTCTCTAAAGGTTAGAAGCGTCAATTCCTTCAGGGAAACATTCCATATCCCTCCCTTCCAACGCGGTTACCGTTGGGAGAGAAAGCAGGTTAAAACGCTTCTTGACGACCTCAATGAACATATCTATAAACATCCAAAAGATCCTTATTACCTGCAGCCAATCGTGGTAGCACCTCGCGCCGACGGATCTTTCGACCTCATCGACGGCCAGCAGAGACTCACAACACTTTATATCATAAAAAAATATCTGGCTCAACGCAAGCGGCATTTCGAGCTTGCCCTGGAAACTTTGGGGCCCTCAAGCGGCATTATGAATCCCCTTGAAACCCAAAACCCGGAACCAACTTTTTCCCTCGACTTCGCAACCCGAACAGATTCAGCAGAATTCCTTGAAAACATAGCGAATAAAAGTATCCAAGAAGCCGGTATTTTTCCCGATTATCTTTATATGTGGCATGTCTATGATATGGTGAAAAAATGGTTTGAAACTGAGGAATGGGAAGAAGAAGGCATAGCTAAAAAAGGCCATCCCGACCGCCTCGGAGTTATTGCCGATTTTATCGACAACGGTGTAAAACTTATTTGGTATACACTAGGCCCGAGTGCCGATCCCTGGAAAAAGTTCGCTGAACTCAACATCGGGAAAATACCCCTCACGAATTCTGAACTTGTGAAGGCTCTCTTCCTCAGTGACGACAATAAGGAAATGACAGAAGACCAGAAGGCCACTCTTGTGCAGCAATGGGACTCCATGGAGCGTGAACTAAACGACAAAAATTTCTGGGCCTTCCTGACCGAAAATAAAATGGAGGACTATGATACCAAAATCGATCTCATTTTCGATATCATAGCCCGGAAAAAGTGGGACGAAAAAGACGAATACTACACATTCCTTGAATTTGACAAGAAATTCAAGAAGGAGGCCAAAAACCGTCCCGGTAAAGAAAAATGGGACGAAATATATCTTCAATACCTCCGATTGCGCGACTGGTATCTCGATCCCAACAATGAAAACTACCACAAGGTAGGCTATCTCGTGGCCACCGGTTTCGACCTCCAGGATATCTTCAACGAGTCGAAAAAAGAGAATATGACAGCCACGGAGTTCCGGATTTATCTCAACGAAAAAATTAAAGAACAAGTGAAATTCGACGGTCGTCTCGAAGACCTCCGTTATAACAAGCACGACGCTCTTATCCATCGCATCCTGCTTCTCTTCAATGTCATGACGATGCATGCCAAGGGAGAGCCGACCCAAAGATATTCCTTCAGCGGGCATAAAAACGCCAAAGGGGGATGGAGCCTCGAACATATCCATGCACAGAATTCCGAGGAACTTAACACAGTGAACCAATGGAAGGCTTGGACTGCAAACCATATCAAAATACTGAATAGATTCGTCAATCATTTGAAGCTGAATAAGCCAGAAGACAAAAAGGATATTGAGGCTGCCGGTAAACTTCTCTCCGATATGAAGACTTATCGCGACGAATTGCTCAAAGACTCAAAGCTAAGTGGAGCAGGAGACACCTTCCGCGATATATCCAACAGATTCCGCCTAATCTATACTGACCCTACCGATTCGCGTACTTCCGACGACTATAAAGATGAGTTGGCAAACCTCGCCCTGCTCGAGCGTGATGCCAATTCCTGTCTCAACAACTCAGTGTTTGGCGTGAAAAGAAATCTGATAATCGAAAAAGAAAACGAATATTTCATCCCTATTTGCACACGAAACGTCTTCCTGAAGGCCTATTCCGATTCGGAAGACACCGATCAATTCTTCTTCTGGGGAGATGAAGACCGAAAAAGCTATCTAAAGGAAATCAAAAGGGTTTTAAAAGATTATCTGCCACCTGAAGCTTTGAAGGAGGAAAAGAAAGATAACGCCGGTGGGGATATCTCCGACAGAGAGGACACAAATGACGATAACTCCGAAAACGAAAATAATTCAGAGGAAATTTCAAGCTCTGATGTTGACAGCGTCGATGAAACCACAACCCAAGAAAACTGATTGCCATGAGTGATAATAACCAGACAGGAACAGATAAAAAACTGACCGGAAGGCTCACATCGTTCCATGAGATGATTGCCTCTGAAATATTTCAAAACCGTTTTGAAAGTATTATAGTGCCCAAAATTCAGCGAGACTATGCCCAGGGGCGCGAGGGAAAGGAGCAGAATCGTCAGAACTTCCTCGATGAGATTTTCAAGACCATCGACTCCGATGTCTCCACACCGATGGAACTGAATTTCATCTACGGAAAGAAAGTGAACCGCCCTGCCACCGGTCGGGAATTTCTACCGGTGGATGGACAGCAACGACTCACAACCCTTTTTCTTCTCCATCTTTACATCTCCAAACGTATAGGTGAAAGCGTGGAGCCACTCAAGATATTCTCTTACGAAGTAAGGGAGAGCAGTAAAGACTTTTGCAAACGTCTTGTGGAAATAGAATCCGACAAATTCAGGGGAATAAAGAAATATGTGGAAGACCAGTGGTGGTGTAACACTCTTTGGAAAAACGATCCCACTATCCATTCAATGCTCGTGGTGCTAAATGATATCGACGCCCATTATAAAGACATGGGTGTAGAGGAACTGAAAAAGGTGTGGCACAGACTCACAAAGGGAAATAAAATAACCTTCTGGCAACTCGATCTCGAAGACCTCGAAACCACCGACGACCTCTATATAAAGATGAACTCGAGAGGTAAACCCCTAACCGAGTTTGAGCATTTCAAGGCCGAAATTGAAAGACTCGTCAGGGATTTCAATCTCCCTGCCGACAAAGAAATTGAAAGCTTTGCCTCAAAAATCGATATAGATTGGACCTACCTTCTTTGGGACTATCGTGACAATCATGACTCCGACCCTAAGCACTATTTTGAAAATGGTCTTGACACAAAATTGATGACCCTCTTCAGAAAATATCTACTACTTGAGGGGTTGAAGAGGGGGGTTGATTCCTTCGATAATCTTAAGAAGGAAAACTTCCTTAAGCTCCTCAATAAGATTGTGGCAGGGAATCCCGACATTGTAAGGAGGTTTGTAAGAATAATGGATTTCTTCTATCAGCTATATGAAGGAATCGGGGTCAATAAGTTTTTCCTTGAGATTTTCACTGCCCAGGCAGGAGAGTATTTCCAGGGGAACAAGGATGAAGCCTCTTATCGGGTTTACTTACCTAACAATACTCCGGAAAGTCTCGACCTTTTTGGCACAACTCTTTCAGACTCTTACGAATATCTCGACCTGATTTTCCTCGAAGCCTTTTTCGAATATGCCGAAAGCCATGTCCTTACAGGCTACAACCTTGTGGAACTTAGGGATAAAATTCGTATAATCCGAAACCTCGCTATTAATTCCCGTGACGAACGAAGGGCAGAATATCTTAGCAAACTTCTCAATCGCACGAATGCGATAATGAAAGACACTTCCAACATCGACGTCAACGAGTCATATTCCTTCCGCCAGAGCCAACTTTTGCAGGAAGAATTCAAACTCCAATGGTTGGCGGACAACCAGGACAAGAAATGGGATCTATATTTTGCCGAAAACCATTCGCTACTCATTGGTGATGTATCTGCATATCTTGAAGAGGTTTCCCGGAAAGAAACTGCCGACCTTCCATATAAATTCTTCTATGAAAATCTAATGCTTCATGGAGGATGGTTCGTATCGCGCGAGGTTTGCGACATGAGTCTTATCGAACGTTTGATGCTTACTTATTCCGATTATGGCATTAAGGTAGGTTCGCAAAAATGGTACGGTGGTGCTAAGTGGGAAACCTGGCGACGCGATATTTTCAGCCATTGCGCAAAGAATGCCGGCGAGGCGATAAGGAATGTGGAAAACAAATTCTCTTCTTATGATGGGGATGCCTTCGAACGTCGCGTAGAGGAGTGGCTCGAGGAGTGTAGAAAAAAATCCCGGTATCCATGGAGATATTATTTGGTTCGTTATCCCCAAATGCGAACCAAGGAAGCCTCCCGTTATTATCAAGTCACCTGGGAGTCGAAATATGATTATCAGATCATGGCTCGGGAATCACGCCGAGGATGGTATCAATACGTTTTTCTATGGGAAGTGCTTAACCGTCTTAATAAGATAAAGCCAAATCTGGCAGAAATACCGGAAAGAGGTGGCAATTTAATGATAAAACAGTTAAAATGGACAGTTAGTCAGAAAGAAACAGGTTTTGAAATCGTCGCGAAAACCGGCCGGGAAACGATGACTATGAATTGGGACGTGGCTCAACGGGAAGATGGAACAGACCGGGAAGACCGCATCGAAATGTTCATAGGCCGGTTTCAGGAAGAAGAGGATGCCTTAAGAGTTGCCAACGAAGGAGAAACCACGCCTCTGGAGGGCGAATCTACGGGAGCTGAGGGAAGTTCCGGAGATATAGCCGGATAGAAGAAGGAAAATAGAGATGAAAGGAGTTGAGAAATGAAAAAGCAGAAGCAGCTTGAGTTTTATAGTGGCGACTACACTACAGAGCTTCCCCTCCAATATGCCGACGCGGGAATCTTCGCCGGGTTCCCGAGTCCGGCACAGGATTACATGGATCGCTCACTTGATTTCAATCGGGAAATTATCCGCCATCCTGCTGCCACGTTCTATGCTAAGGTGGTGGGGCAGTCGATGGAGGGTGCGGGAATCGACACAGGCGATATAGTGGTGGTAGACCGCGCCCTGGAGCCTCGCGACGGCGACATTGTCGTGGCATGTCTCAATGGGGATTTCACACTCAAATATATAGACCTAAGCCACAAAGAACGGGGAATTATCTGTCTGCGGCCCGACAATGAGGAATTTGAACCAATCGTGATGCACGAAGGAGACGAACTTGTGGTGTGGGGAGTGGTTAGCAGCGTCATCAAACGCTTCCGATAAATAAATCCTAAAACTCCTGCGCCTCCGGGAGGAGGCACCGATAAAGATTTTACCTTCTTGCAAAAAACAGATTTAAAATTAAGCCTATACGAGCTTTTATTCCACAACTTTGGCGTCGAGGGCTTCCGAAAGGATATGGTCGAGGTCTTGGGCTGATAGTTTGATTTTGAATTCCCCTTTGATAGCCACCGATATATTCCCTGTCTCCTCGCTGACCACCACGCATGCAGCATCGGTGGCTTGGCTCATACCGAGGGCTGCCCGATGGCGCAGACCCAGGTCTTTGGGGATATCCATGTTGTGGCTCACCGGCAAGATGCAACCCACTGATTTTATTTTGCCGTCGGCTATGATCATGGCTCCGTCGTGGAGCGGCGAATTTTTGAAGAAAATGTTTTCTATTAGCCTGACGTTGACATCTGCATCGATTATGTCGCCTGTCTCTTCATAATTTGTCAGAGGCACTTTCCTTTGGAACACTATCAAAGCGCCGGTCTTGGTCTTACTCATGCTCAGACAGGCATAGACCACAGCCGAAATCTCCTTTCGCATTGCGTCCATCTCTTGGTCATGGCGAAAAAGACGTCGGAAATATCTCATCCTTCCATGGCTCCCGATGTCGATGAGGAAGCGCTTTATCTGATCTTGAAATATGACCACCAATACGATGAGGCCGATGCCCATAAACTTGTCGAGGATTGAGCCCGTGAGCCGCATGTCGAAAATCTCGGAGGCCAAAACCCAGAGCACCATGAAAATCAAGACGCCATAAAAGAGACTAAGAGTGCCGCTGCTCTTCATCATCTTATAGACGTAGAAGAGCATCACTGCGATTATCAGTATGTCGATCACATCCTTTAAACCGAAACTAATCATAGCTTCTCTCTTTTAATCTCTCAACCCCCTTGTTTAAACGTAAACCGTTAACCGTTAACCGTTAACCGTAAACCGTTAACTGTAAACTTTAAACCCTAAACCCTATCCTTCCTCCTTCATCTTTTGAAACAATATGACCGTGTCTCGAGCCTCCGCCACATCATGCACCCTAAGGATTTTGGCTCCCTTCTCAAGGGCTATGGCGTCGAGGGCAATAGTCCCTGCCAGAGTCTCTTCGGGATTCTTCCCAAGTGTCTTGTAGATCATCGATTTGCGGGAAATCCCGGCTAAAAGAGGATATCCCATACGAGCCACCTCCTGCAACTCGGAGAGCAGACGGAAATTCTGCTCGGTTGTTTTTGCAAAGCCGAATCCGGGATCGAGAATCACGTCGTTGACTCCGAGACGATGTAATTCATTGAGCTTCCATGAAAGCTCAGTGATGACGTTGGCCGTGACATCCTCGTAATCCTTCGATCCGTCTAACCGATTGTGGGTCAAGACGTAGGCCACTCTCTTTCGGGCAACTAAAGGCCACATCCCGGGATCTGCTCCGCCGGAAACGTCATTGATGATATCCACTCCCCAGCGGTCGATGGCTCTGGAGGCTATTTCAGCCCTAAAAGTGTCGAGGCTTAAAGGCATCTCTGGCCAACTCTTCTTTATTATCGAGCAGGCGAGATCGACCCTTTGCCATTCATCGTCCGGAGAAGGCGACACATAGCCGGGTCGTGTGGAGCAACCCCCCACGTCGATTATGTCTGCACCTTCTTCAACAATCCGCTTCACCCGTTCCTCTATTTCCCTTTCCCCCTCTGTGCGGCTAAAGGCGTAGAAACTGTCTGGGGTTACGTTTAGAATCCCCATCACCTTCGGCGAGGCCAGATCCATCAGCCTCCCCCGAATATTGATAAACTCAGTTTCTATTTGCACGTTTCCTTTCGTTTTCGTCGAGAATTATCTTGCGGAGACGGATGTGAGTGGGTGTAACCTCCACATATTCATCCTCCTTGATATATTCGAGAGCCTCTTCGAGCGAGAAGACCACCGGTGGAACAATTCTTGCCTTGTCGTCTGCTCCGGAGGCACGCATGTTGGTGAGTTTCTTCGATTTGGTGACATTGACTACTATATCGCCCTCCTTGGCATTTTCGCCGACCACTTGTCCGGCATATACTTCTTCTTGGGGGAAGATGAAGAAACGTCCACGGTCTTGAAGCTTGTCGATGGCATAGGCATAAGCGGTGCCCGCTTCCATTGCTATAAGCGAACCGTTTGTGCGTCTTTCGATGTCGCCTTTCCATGGTTGATATTCCAGGAAACGGTGAGCCATGATTGCCTCTCCGGCGGTGGCTGTAAGGATATTATTCCTCAATCCGATTATGCCGCGCGAAGGGATATGGAATTCTATGTCGATCCGGTCGTTGCGGGTGTCCATCGATACGATTTCACCCTTGCGGCGTGTCACCATATCGACCACTTTCGAACTGTATTCTTCAGGCACATTAATTGTGAGGGTCTCTATAGGCTCGCATTTGGTCCCATCGATTTCTTTGATGATCACCTGTGGTTGGCCCACTTGGAGCTCGTAGCCTTCACGACGCATAGTTTCGATAAGAATGGAGAGATGTAGCACACCCCTGCCAAACACTGTCCATTTGTCTTCGGTGTCGCCCTTCTCCACCCTCAAGGCCAGGTTTTTGTCGAGTTCCCTCTCAAGGCGTTCGGCGATATGGCGGGATGTGACATACTTCCCATCCTTCCCGAAGAAAGGGGAGTCGTTGATTGTAAAGGTCATCGACATTGTAGGCTCGTCGATGGCTATTCGAGGCAACGGCTCAGGATTGTTGAGGTCGGAAACCGTATCACCGATTTCAAAATTCTCGAAGCCCACTATGGCACAGATGTCGCCGCTGCTCACTTCCTTCACCTTCTTACGGCCCATCCCCTCGAAGGTGTGGAGTTCTTTTATTTTCTGTTTGCTGACAGTGCCGTCTTTTTTGCAAAGTGCCACCTCCTGGCCCTCACGGAGAGTGCCCCGGTGCACGCGTCCGATAGCGATGCGCCCCACATAATTTGAGAAGTCGAGGGAAGTGATAAGCATCTGCGGGTCGCCTTCCAAAATCTCGGGCCCCGGGATGTATTTGATTATGGCATCAAGGGCCGGAGTGATGTCTTTTGTAGGTTCTTTCCAGTCGTGGCTCATCCAATTCTGTTTAGCCGAACCGTAGATAGTGGGGAAATCCAGCTGATCTTCCGTGGCTCCGAGATTAAACATGAGATCGAACACCATCTCGTTGACCTCATCGGGTCGGCAGTTGGGTTTGTCTACTTTATTGATCACTACAACCGGTTTCAAACCCATTTGGATGGCTTTCTGCAACACGAAACGAGTCTGAGGCATGGGACCCTCGAAGGCATCCACCAGAAGCAGGCAACCGTCGGCCATGTTTAAGACTCTCTCCACTTCCCCACCAAAGTCGGCGTGTCCCGGAGTGTCGATGATATTGATTTTGGTGCCTTTATAATTTATCGACACGTTTTTGGAAAGTATGGTGATTCCTCGTTCCCTTTCGAGGTCGTTGTTGTCGAGTATAAGTTCCCCTGTAGTCTGATTGTCGCGAAACAGATTGCCGGCCATCAGCATTTTGTCCACAAGTGTCGTCTTGCCGTGGTCAACGTGTGCTATTATCGCGATATTCCTGATTTGATCCATCTTAATTCATCTCTTTTACCGACTGCAAAGTTACAAAGATTTTCTTACAAGATAAAAAGCCATTCCTCTTGGAACGGCTTTGTTATCTTTAGCGGAGAGCCCGAGCAAATATTGCGGGCCTTCCCTTTTCTCCAAAGATCGGGATTACTTACGGATACCGAGCTCTTTTTTGGCGATGATTTCGCGATAACGCTTGATATCTTTGCGGATAAGATAGTCGAGCAAAGAACGGCGTTTACCTACGAGCATCTTGAGGGCGCGGGCAGTTGCATGGTCTTTGTGGTTCTCTTTCATGTGCTCGGTGAGATGCTTGATGCGGAAAGAGAAGAGTGCGATCTGGCTCTCAGGGCTGCCGGTGTCGGTCTTGCCTGATCCGTAGGTCTCGAAGATTTTTTCTTTTTCTTCTTGTGATGGATACATTTTGTGAGTGTTTTAAAAGGTTGAATATTAACTTTTCTTCAAAAAGGCTTTTTACGAGGGCTCCCCACTCCCGGGGCCTCTGTCTTTTCTCGAAAAGCGTTGCAAAATTACCTAAAAAATTTGAGTTAGCCAATAGGTGCCTAAGTCTCCCTTCCTCAGAATAGGGGCGCCGGTCTGATTATCTATAAAACAATCTTGGTTCTCTTGCCTCCGCATACGCGGATGAAGATGCCATGGCCGGGATTATTTACCCTTTGTCCCTGAAGATTATAGAAAACCGGAGTCTCCTCCTCAGGAGTTATGCCGTTGATGCCTGCTTCCGGATTATCGGGGAGGGAGGGTTGATCCGACCCAAGATCGTCATCATCCTTAGGAGTATCCGTAGAGGAGCCACCATCGCCCGTCGAAGGGGGAGTATCGGTGGAGGAACCTCCGTCACCCGTCGAAGGAGGAGTATCTGTTGAAGAGCCACCGTCGCCCGAAGATGGGGGAGTATCGGTGGAGGAACCTCCGTCGCCTGAAGATGGAGGAGTATCTGTTGAAGAGCCACCGTCGCCCGAAGATGGGGGAGTATCGGTTGAAGATCCACCGTCTCCCGTCGAGGGAGGAGTATCGGTAGAGGAGCCACCATCGCCCGAAGATGGGGGAGTATCGGTAGAGGAACCGCCATCGCCCGAAGATGGGGGAGTATCGGTAGAGGAACCGCCATGACCCGAAGATGGAGGAGTATCGGTGGAGGAACCGCCATTACCATCTCCGGATGGAGTATCCGAAGAGCCGCCTCCGTCATTTGGTTTGTCGCTTGGGTCAGAGGGATCGTTCGGATCTTTAGGATCGGATGGGTCAGTTGGATCAGTCGGATCTGTCGGGTCTACTACACCTTCCGAAGGATCCTCCTCTTCCTCCGTGCCACTCACCCTCACCTTGAGGGTCATATCGGTTGTGTTGAAAGTAAGGTCATACGTGCCCTTCGGTATCTGCCAGGAGTTTTCATTCTGTACCACTGAATTGAGGTCGGTCAAAGATGGTTCGGTATTGTTTTCTATAGGGCCGTAGCGATTGGCGTTTATGTTGCCCCAGTCAGTATCGGAGACGGAAGTGATTGCAAACCAAGCGTAGTCATTACCATCTTGATACATTTCGATATTCTTGAGCTTGAAGGTGCCGTTGCCGGTGCTTGAGAACTGGGTGCCGGGTACGCTCCAATCCCCTCCCTGATTGTAGAGGAGATAGAAATCGGAGGGAGTTGTAATGTCTTCGTCACCTCCCGTTGACCCGCTGCTCTCATAGCCGCTCCAACCGGCAATCGTGTAAAAAGCCGACGTCGCTTTGCCCGTTAAATTATCAAAAAGGGAAGCGTTATACCAACCTTTAAGCGAAGTGCCTTTGGCGTTATATTCCATTTCCCACCAGAAAAGGCCATTGACCGAAGAATGCTTGTCAAGGACAGCTAACAAATCGGTGGCAAATTGGTTCTGGCCGGCGTCCGTGGTGTCGTAATATTGCTTGTCAGAGTCGCCCATGAGCCAATTAATGTATTGCCCGGTTTCGACAATCCATATATCTTTGCCATATTTTTTATTCTCAAGGGCTGTAAGGGTTGTATTTAATTGAGAAACACGACCATGATAATAAGAATAGTAGCTAAGGCCGATGATATCGTAGTCAAGACTGATAGATTTGAGCCAATCGTAGTATGTGGTAGTGTAAGAGGTGTTTGGCACTCTTTCGGTATGGATTACAATTTTTGCTTCGGGACATATTTCCCGGCAAGCTTGGGAAGCTTTTTTGAGGAGATTGCCAAATCGAGTTAGTTTTGAATCTTGCCTGGTGATATAGACTTTCTTTGATGAGTCGTTTTCTCCACCCCAGCACATACCATAGCTTATTTCATTGCCCGTCTGTATAAAATCAGGGGCGTAGCCGGCCGTTTTCAGTTTTGTTAGAATCTCCTTCGTATATTCATAGATATTTTCTCCGAGTGCATCATCGGAGAGGGAAGTCCAAGCAGCCGGGGTCCACTGATTATCAGGGTCGGCCCATGTGTCGGAATAATGGAAATCGAGCAGAAGCTTCATTCCGGCATCCTTAATCCTTTTGCAGATTGGGAGTATATACTCGTAAGACTGACAAGCATCTGTTTGCCAACTTTCGGGTGAGTTAAGATTACTGAGATAAGTATCAGGGTCGACGAACAGGCGCACTCTCATGGCGTTCATTCCCTGGTCACGGCTATAAGTGACAAGGTCGCTGATTCTCTTGCCATCCTTATCATAGTAAGTTGCCCCGGCCTTCTCGATCGTTGGGAGCAGGGAGACATCTCCTCCCACGAATTTCTCAGCCTTGAGCCCCGCAAAACCGGCCGCCATAAACATCAAAGCCGCTAATAAAAAACGATTTCTCATGCAAATAAATCTATTTTTCATGGTATATAATCTTTTACTCATGGTAAGAAACCTAGTGTGTAAGCATATAATATTTCCATCTATAAGAGGTCTATGACCCTCCCTCAAAAAAGAATTATGGAAACCCATCAAAATGCAAATATACAAAAATTCCCCCATTCTCCCATTTATCGAAGGGTGTTCCGGTAAGCGGAGTCAATTACATTTAGCATTGGCTAAGCCAAAATATAAAGGGAGGAGCTTTTGAAATAAAGTCCTTCCCTTTAGGAGACATCCCGTTTAGGGGTTTAGGGATGGCAGAGGGAGAGGAAGGGGCAGAGGGGGCAGGGGGATTTGCGGTTGGAAGAATCGGAGGGGGGGAGGAAGGAGGGGTCTGTGAAGATGGATTCGAGGAGGGCTTCAAGGCGCTCGTTGAATTCGGAGAGGAAGGGGCGGAAGGAGGTGACGGGTTCGGAGTCGATTTCGGGGAGTCCGCCTTTGCCGGCGATGAGGTCGGGGACAAAGTAGATTTCGGTAATTACCTCTTCCCAGCCGGGGAAGCCGACTTTGCCGAGGAGCCAGGCGTAGATGAATAGCTGGAATATTTGTTCGGAGCCGAAGCCACCGGCAAAGACATCCTGGAGGGATGTGGCATAGCGTTTTCGGGAGCCGGTTTTGTAGTCTATGATTCGAAGACGAGGTTGGCCGTCGATGGTGATTTCGTCTAAACGGTCGATTGCGAATCGGAAGTTGACCACTCGTCCGGAAGAGAGGGTCACGCGTATGTTGCGTGAGATTTCACAACCGTAGAGACGGAAGGGGGCCAGGGAAATGTCGTAGGAGATTATGTCTTTGACGAGTTGCTCGATCTGGGAGGCGAGAAGATCGGTGACTCCGCTTTCAGAGGGGAGATTTAAGTCTTCAGTTGAGGTAAGGCCGTAGTAGAGTTTAGCGATTTTGTCGCGTGTCAGGGTTTGGATTTTGTCAGGGTTGTCGAGAATGTTTTGAAGGGTTTGAGGAGTAATAGTTATGGGGGTGGAGAGGAGACGATGTTGCAGCTTGGTGTCAGGGATGTAAAGCTCCATCATCACTTCATGAAGGATGTTTCCCACTGTGATGGCGTCCATGTATTCTCCGCGTGGTGGGTCGGAATTAATGTTTAAGACGTTTTGGAGGAAGAATTTCACCTGACATTCGCGATAGGTGTTTAGTGAGGAGGATGAAAGGTTTTTTCGGGAGTCATCATCTGCCATAAAGGGCAAAAGGAGGTTTCGAATTTCCGGCGATTTGGCAACTTCGACTTGTGAAAGGGGAGTGTTTTGGAGGGGGTATCTCCAAGAGGAGATAGTGAGGTGGTCTTTTGGAGCGTATTCCTTTATCTGGAGGAGGTAGCGTGATTGGCCTGACCGAAGACCAGTGATTGCTCGTCCGTCGTAGATAAGAGATACTTTTTCGGCTCGGCTGAGGAGGCGGAAGAAATAGTAACCGAAGATTTCTTCGGCATAACGAGCCGGGGGCAGACCGTAGGCTTTTCTGAGAGCCTCGGGGATGAATGTGGAGAGAGAGGCTTTACGTGGCATCATACCCTCGTTCATAGAAAGAATAATGACATGGCGGAAGTCGAGGGCACGAGTCTCGAGGGTGCCCATGACTTGAAGACCGGATAGGGGCTCACCTTCGAAGCCAATTTTTTCGGCAGCGATAATGCGGTCGGCCAGTGATAAGATAGCAAGGGGCGGCATCCGGATTTCGAAAGCCTCAAGGGATTTTTGGAGATCGTCGAGATATTGAGAATAGACGTCGAGTTCGGCCGCATCTTCAAGGGCGGTTTCACCTTCGTTCTTAAGAGCCTCGGAGAGCCGGGAGAATATTTCCCGCATGAAGGCGAAAATTTCGATGCCCTTCCCTTCTTTCGGGGGGAAGAGAAGCAGCGAAGAATCTTCTTTGAAGTCTTCGGAGAGTTCGGTAAAAGAAATGCTTACCTTATGGAAACGGTCGACACGCTCCATGAGGGACTCAATGGCTGAGGGGGCGAAAATTTTATAGGAGTAGGGATGGGAGAAAAGCATCCGGAGGTCTTTTACATAGAAATATGATTGCTCTTTAGACTGCCGGAGAGTTGAATAGAGGCGTCGGAGGAGATAAACGAAGGCAGCGATGGAAGTCTGCTTCATTGAGAGGCCCATGGTGAGGTTGACAACGTCGAGGGAGTCGGGGATAGAATATAGCATATTGGAGAGTAGGCTTTCGTCGGGAACAACGAGAGCGACTTCGGCGTCGAGGGCCAATTGACGTAAGGGGGGTTGGGAATATTTTTGGAGAATTTCGGCTGCAATTTTTGTTTGGGCAGTGTTGGAGGGTGAGGAGATAATTTCAATTTCGGGCCACCGGGTTACGGCGTGTGCTTCCAGTGAGGGTAGCAGCCAGGAGGGAGATGGGAAATGCTTGCGATTGTAGTCAACGAAACGGGATGCAGTGAAGTTGTCTCCGTTGAGGATTGGTCCGGTAGCGTCCCAAACGAAGTCGATAAATTCGTCGAAGCCAGGGTAGCCCTCTTCGTCCCGGAGAGTTTTGAAGATAACTCGTTCGGCTTCAGTGAGGGCGTTGAATCCTGCGGCGACAACTTTCAGATAGGGGAGGGCGTCGCGGCCACGCTCGAGGATGCGATTGGCAGCTCGGCGATAGATTGCTCCGGAAGAAAGGACGTTATGCCGGGAGAGGGATTCAAGAAATTTATCATGGAGCGGGGCAAGGATTTGCCACAGATTGACGAAATTTTTTTTCAGGGGGGAGAGGTTATCGGGATCGTCGAAGAGTTTCCAGAAACCTGAGGAGTCGCTAGAGTCTTCGACGCCGAAATATTCACGCATGACTTCCTTTTGCTCGTCGGAGAGGAAGTTGGATGAGATTTCTCGAAAGTCTTTTAAGTTTTTGAAGATTTGGGAGGGATCGGCCAGGGCCATGTCGACGGTGTTGAAATCGGCAAGGATGGTTTCACCCCACCCGCGGAAATCTTCGAAATCTGAAGGAGGATTTAAGGAATCGAGTTGAATATTTTCGGAGATGTCGAGGTAGGCTTTATAGAGGGTGAAAAGTTGGAGGATTTTCCCGGCTTCGCGGAAGTCTGCCACCTGTTGCATGAATTCGGAGATGGTGAGGATATGTGGTAGGCTATCGGAGGTTACACCGAATTCAGCAAGGTATTTTTTGAAGAATATACCACAACGTTTGTTAGGGAAAAGGAAACAAACGGCGGAAAGGGAGGGATAGCGCCGGGAATATTCGCGGGCGAGGGTTTTTAAAATCGGTTCCATGACACAAATATAAAAAATTTTTATGTAATTTTGTCTTGGAGTAAAAAAGGAGATCCAGTAGGATTGGGATTAGGGAATGGGAAAGATAAGAAGGTATGAGATTCCGGGATATCACGGGACATAAGGAAATCATAAATTCGCTGCGGGAGCAGGTTGACTCGGGGCGAATTCCGCATGCCTTTTTAATGAGCGGGGTTTCGGGAATCGGGAAGATGCGTACGGCCCGGGCTCTGGCTCAATATATACATTGCAAAAACCGGAAAGATGGCGACTCCTGTGGGGTTTGTCCGAGTTGCCTCCAACATCAGAGGCACAATAATCCTGATCTTCATTTCATTTACCCTGTGGTGAAGAAGGATGGGGTCTTGATATCAAAGGATGTGATCGAGGAATGGCGCGAGATGCTTGACGAGCACAGCTATATGCCTCCCGAGAAATGGAACGAGCTGTTAAAGGCAGGAAATTCCCAACCTTCCATCTATGTCAACGAGAGCGAGGAGATCATTTCAAGGGCTTCCCTATCAGCGTTTCAAGAGGATTTCAAGATTTTTCTTATATGGCTTCCGGAGAGGATGAGACCGGAAGCGGCCAATAAGTTGCTAAAGGTGATAGAGGAGCCGTTTGAAGACACGATCTTTATCTTGGTGAGCAACAACGATAGTCGAATCCTGCCCACTATTCTGTCGAGGACACAGCGTTATAATTTCAAGCCTTTGTCGGAGGGGGAACTTTCAGGGCTTCTTCGGGAGAAAGGGGTGAGTGAAGACATAGCCGGAGAAGCTGCCAGGATATCAGAGGGAAGCCTTCAAAGGGCCGATGAGATAGCGTGCCATCCGGAGGAACTTCTTGAATTCTCGGACATGTTTAAGGAAATGATGAGAAGTGCTTATGGTTTACGGGCCAAGAATCTTCGGGAACTGTCTGAGACAATGGCAGCGTATGGAAGGGAGAAGCTGATGAGATATCTGTCCTATTGCGGACGGATGGTCAGGGAGAATTATATCTATAACTACAATTTGCCGGAACTCGTGATGATGACTCACGAGGAGGCAGCCTTCAGCAGCCGGTTTGCTCCCTTTATCCACGACGGGAATGTGGAGCAGCTTAGCGAGGAGATTGCAAGAGCCGCTCAGGATATAGAACGCAACGGGAATTCAAAGATCGTGATGTTTGACTTGATGCTGCTCGTGTCAAGGCTCGTGAGGAAACCCAAAGAGACCGTTTTGCCGGGGATGGGGAGTTGAGATTACTATTATAAGACTATAAATAAACCGGAAAAACAACCAAATAATTAAAGACCATGAAACCGACATTGTTTATATTGGCTGCGGGAATGGGCAGCCGTTACGGTGGGCTGAAACAGCTTGACGGCCTGGGGCCGAGCGGAGAGACGATAATGGACTATTCAGTCTACGACGCGTTGCGGGCCGGATTCGGCAAGATAGTTTTTGTGATCCGCCATGACTTCGAGCAGGAGTTCAGAGACAAGGTGATTTCAAAATATGAGGGACACGTGCCTGTGGAGGTAGTGTTTCAAGACATCAATGATATTCCCGGGGGCTACAAGCCGAATCCTGAGCGCAAGAAACCATGGGGCACAAACCATGCTGTGTTGATGGGAAAAGATGTAATCAAAGAACCGTTTGCAGTGATCAACGCCGACGATTATTATGGCCCGGAGAGCTTCCAGATTCTTGCCGATTTCCTGAAATCAGTGGAGGGAAAGAAAGACTGCTACTGCATGATCGGCTTCAATGTGGAGAATACGTTGAGCGAAAATGGAGGCGTGTCGAGAGGCCTTTGCGAAGTGAGTGTTGAGGGCGACTTGACGGGAGTTGTGGAATGTCACGGCATCGAAAGGAAAGATGGGAAATTGATCCATGTGGTGGATGGGGAAGAGAAATCATTCCCGGAAGGTGCACCCGTGTCTATGAACATGTGGGGCTTCACGCCTGACTATTTTGACTATTCTTTGGAGTCGTTCCTGAAATTCCTGGCTAAGAATCATGACGAGCTGAAGGCTGAATTCTATATCCCGACAGTAGTGAATGAACTTATCGAGGATGGGAAAATCAAGCTGAAAGTTTTGCCGACCCCGTCGAAATGGTTTGGCGTCACTTATGCAGCGGACCGCGATGCTACTGTGGCTCAATTCAAGAAATTGGTTGACGAGGGAGTTTATCCCAAAAAACTGTTCTAATCATGAAAGAGAAAATACTAGTGACCGGAGGGACCGGCTATATCGGCAGCCACACTACCGTTGAATTAATCAATGCCGGATATGAGGTGGTGATAATCGACAATCTGTCGAACAGCAATGAAAATGTGATCGACGGAATCGAGAAGATTACCGGGGTAAGGCCTGTATTCGTGAAGGGCGACTGCACCGATATGGCAACTCTCAAGAAACTTTTCGAGGATAACCCCGGAATCAAGGGCATCATTAATTTCGCCGCATCCAAGGCAGTGGGAGAGAGTGTGCAGAAGCCGTTGCTTTATTACAGAAACAACCTCAACACCCTTATCAATCTTCTGGAATGCATGCCTGAGTATGGAGTGAAAGGGATAGTATTTTCCTCATCATGCACTGTCTACGGAGAGCCTGACGTAAATCCTATTGATGAGACAGCTCCTATCAAGACAGCTACAAGTCCTTATGGCAACACTAAGCAGATATCGGAAGAGATAATAGAAGACTATGTGGCGAGTGGGGCTCCGATAAAGAGCATAATCCTGCGTTATTTCAACCCGATTGGAGCACATCCGTCGGGGCTCATCGGCGAATTGCCCTTGGGAGTGCCTCAGAATCTTGTGCCCTTCCTGACTCAGGCAGCAGCCGGAGTGAGAAAAGAGCTTACCGTATTCGGCGATGACTACAACACTCGCGATGGCAGCTGCATAAGGGACTATATCGACGTAGTTGACCTTGCGAAGGCCCATGTGATCGCCATGGAGCGGATGCTCAACGGCGAGGATCATGATGCCATAGAAATCTTCAATCTCGGGACAGGTAACGGTCTTTCTGTGCTCGAACTCATCAACGCCTTCGAGGAGGCCACGGGTGTAAAAGTGCCTCATAAGATCGGCGATAGAAGAGCAGGCGACATTGAGCAGATTTGGGCCAAGCCCGACAAGGCCAACAATGTTTTGGGCTGGAAGGCTGAAGCGGATATCAAAGACACAATGCGAAACGCCTGGCAATGGCAATGCAAGTGCGGAAAGTGAGAATAATTCGGAAAGTGAGAATAAAAAGAGCCGGGAAGACAATTCTTCCCGGCTCTCTATTTCTTTGAGGTGTTTTGCCCGGTGAATGAGGAGATACTTGATCAACGGCGGAAGCCCTTGCCCATGGCTGCTTGAGCCTGTTTGAGCTGCCCCATCATTTTCATGGGGTTTTTCATGTTGGTCGCAGCCTTCATCATCTTGCGGGTGTCGTCAAACTGCTTCATAAACCTATTGACAGACTGGAGGCTGTTGCCGGACCCTTTAGCTATTCTCTGGCGGCGGCTTTGGTTGATGATTTCGGGATGCTGGCGTTCGTAGGGAGTCATGGAATTAATCATAGCCTCGATAGACTTGAAGGCGTTGTCGTCGATGTCGATATCTTTGATAGCCTTACCAACGCCGGGAATCATAGAAGCGAGGTCTTTTAGATTACCCATTTTTTTGATTTGATGGATCTGATTGAGAAAATCTTCGAAATCGAATTTGTTTTTCTTGATTTTCTCCTGCAGGCGTTCGGCCTCTTTCTGGTCGTAGATTTCCTGGGCGCGTTTAGCGAGTTCAACGATATCCCCCATACCGAGGATACGGCTAGCCATACCTTCGGGGTTGAATTCCTGGATATCTTCGAGTTTTTCGCCGGTTCCGACGAATTTGATCGGTTTTTCGACGACGGAACGGATAGAGAGGGCGGCACCTCCTCGTGTGTCACCATCGAGTTTGGTTAAGACCACCCCGTTGAAATCAAGCCGCTGATTGAACTCCTTTGCAGTGTTAACTGCGTCCTGGCCTGTCATGGAGTCGACCACGAAGAGAATTTCCTGAGGTTTGACTGCATTTTTGATGGCTTCGATTTCATCCATCATTTCGGCATCGACGGCGAGGCGTCCTGCTGTATCGACAATAACGACGTCATATTGCTTTTGCTTGGCGAAAGCAATAG
The DNA here is from genome assembly GCA_022509125.1 of Muribaculaceae bacterium. Lineage (GTDB taxonomy): Bacteria > Bacteroidota > Bacteroidia > Bacteroidales > Muribaculaceae > Lepagella. Next base: position 19,035 of record JAFLTU010000025.1, read on the forward strand.
CGTTTTTAGCGATTTCTACCGGGTTTTTATTGTCGTCTTCCGAGTAAACGGGTACATCGATCGACTGTCCGAGCACTTTTAGCTGCTCGATAGCAGCGGGGCGGTAGACGTCAGCTGCCACGAGTAGGGGGCGTTTCCCTCGAGTGGATTTAAGTTTTTTGGCGAGTTTACCGGAGAATGTGGTTTTGCCGCTACCCTGGAGACCAGACATAAGGATCACGACGGGGTTCCCGTTAAGATGGAGGGGAGCCTCCTGACCGCCCATAAGAGATGTGAGCTCCTCATGGACAATCTTAATCATCTGCTCTTTAGGACGCAGAGCGTTGATGACGTTTTGCCCGAGGGCTTTTTTCTTGACGGCATCGGTGAAGTCTTTAGCAACACGATAGCTGACGTCGGCGTCGAGAAGAGCCCGGCGGACGTCTTTCATTGTTTCAGCAATGTTTATTTCGGTGATACGCCCTTCCCCTTTTAGGATTTTGAAGGAGCGTTCGAGACGTTCAGAGAGGTTGTTGAACATGAGGTGTTTGGAAGTTGAGAGTTAAAAGTTAAGATTTGGGAGTCAGGAGGTTGGTTGACGTGTCGGGGAAGATGACCGTAGGTTTGAACTCACGGGCCTCTTCGGGAGTCATCTGTGCGTATGCTATAATGATAATCACGTCACCCGGGAGCACTTTGCGGGCTGCTGCACCGTTGAGACAGACCACACCGGATCCGGGTTCACCTCCAATAGTATAAGTGTCGAAGCGTTCCCCGTTATTGTTGTCTACGACATAGACCCTTTCGCCTTCAAGGATATTGGCCGCGCGAAGGAGTTCACGGTCGATAGTGATGCTTCCGACATAGTTAAGATTCGCCTCAGTCACCGTGACGCGGTGAATCTTAGATTTCATCATTTCGATTAACATGACATTTATGTCAATTAGGGAGACGATATGCGATATTATCGATTAGGCGGACATCTCCGAGGAAAACAGTGATGCAACCCACAATCCAATCCGACTCAGACCATTCGTCGACGGGTTGGAGAGTTCGGGCATCGACTATTTCGAAATACTCCACCCTCATGCCCGGGATAGCGTCAAGCCGTTCCACCACTGTGTCGTGGGTGGCCATGACGGAATGGTCTTTGCTGTATTCGACACTATATTTCAGTGTTTGATATATTTCGGGTGCGAGTTTTCTCTGCTCGTCGGAAAGTCGGGTGTTACGGCTTGAGAGTGCGAGTCCGTCGGGAGCACGCTTGATAGGACAAGCAACTATTTCAACCTTCAGGCCCTCGCTCTTGAGGAGATTTCTCACCACGGCGATTTGTTGGAAATCCTTTTCGCCGAAATAGGCCCTATGGGGGTCTACGAGGCGGAAAAGTATGTCGAGAATGCGGGCCACTCCCTGAAAATGTCCGGGGCGATATTTTCCTTCCATCACTTCGGCTGCCGACCCTAGTTCATAGGTTTTTGGCTCCGGAGCACCTTCGGGATAAATTTCCTCAGCAAGAGGAGCGAAGACAGCATCGACTCCGGCTGCCGCGAGTTTTTTGAAATCCTCCTCTTCGGTGCGGGGATATTTTTCGAAATCCTCGGGATTGTTAAACTGGGTAGGATTAACGAAAAGGCTAACGACGGTGACCTGGTTTTCCTTTACTGCTTTATCGACAAGGGAGAGGTGGCCCTCATGGAGAGCTCCCATAGTTGGGACGAAACCCACTGAGAGGCCGAGGTCTCTTTGACGGATTCGGAACTCGGTCATGTCGTAGAGCGTTCTAATAATTTTCATTTCAGAAGTTTTTTCAAGCTATCCTCATAAAAGGCAAGCCTGCCACCCATTAAATAGAGATTGGGAATGGCGCGGGTTGCTAAAAGGATAATAGATAAATTCCTGCAAAATTAAAGCATTTTTTCAGTTTAACCCAATGTATGGGAAATTTTCATTAACTTTGCATATTGATTTCCAAAATGAAAAGGGGGCCGGAAGAGAAACTTCGGGCCCGGATTGAATTTTGTATATATCGATGGCAAAAGAGCGTATATTATTTATCAATCAGGAGATTGCACCCTATCTTGCATCGTCGGCGGTTTCCAACTTAGGGAAATTTTTGCCGGTCAGCATGCAGGAAAAAGGTTTTGAGGTCAGGACGTTTATGCCGAAGTTTGGCAGCGTTAATGAGCGTAGAAACCAGCTTCATGAGGTTATCAGGTTGTCGGGGATCAATATCAATATCGCAGACAACGACCATCCGTTGGTGATCAAAGTAGCCTCGTTGCAGCCGAGCCGGATTCAGGTTTATTTCATCGACAACGACGATTATTTCCAGAAACTTGAGACAGATACGGATGCATCGGGAGCCAACCGGCCCGACAACGACGAACGGGCCATCTTCTTTGCAAGAGGCACGATGGAGACGGCGAAGAAACTAAGATGGGAGCCGAAGGTCGTGCACTGCTCAGGCTGGATAACATGTCTTTTGCCTCTATATATAAAGAAGCTCTATAATGACGATCCCTCTTTTAAGAACACTAAGATAGTCTATACGATTCAGCCTACAGGGCCAATGGCGGCAATTGATACGGCGATCTTCACGAAACTGAAGGCCGAGGGAGTCGCTCAAAAAGATCTGAAGAAATATGGAGGGGAAGCTGCTGACGTCAATCTTCTTCATAAGCTCGGAGTGGACTTCGCCCACGGGGTAATAGTGAACGATCCGGAAATCGACCCTTCGCTGCTGGAATATATCCAAGAGAGCGGGAAACCGGTGTTGATGGCACAGGATATGGCTTTGGATGCCCAGAAGTATCTTGACTTCTACAACTCACTGTGACATAAAGAGGACTCGGTTAGTGACCGGCATCAATAGGAGTAAGATGACCGAAAAAAATTTAGAGAATAAAAATTAGAAAAGTAAGGAATCAACCGGGAAATTTAAGGGGCATTAAAAATTTACATCTCAACAGGAATATGATAAAAAAACTATATTGTTTTTTGAGCCTTCTAATTTTTCTTGCAATTTTTACCGGCTGCGAGGAAGAGACGACTCAGATCGGGAGCGTCATATCCCGGGGAGAGGTGGAAATCACGATGGACACCATCTTCTATAATCTTGAGGGGAGGGCACGTGCCATCAAGACCTTTGACTCAAAGACGGGGAATCTGATGGTTGGGAGCATCCAGCGTCCAAGCTACGGGAATTTACGGTGTTCATTTGTGACCAGATTGATGTGTGCCGGGAGCCTTGATGTGCCGGATTCTCTTTTTTATGCCAACAGAGTAGACTCTTGCAAGTTGATATTGGGAGCTCAAAGGGATGAAATAGTGGGAGATTCATTGGCCCCACAACGGTTGACTGTGTATAAACTTACTTCACAGCTGCCCTCAGACATCAATAACACATTTAACCCGTCGGGCTATTTCGATGCTTCGACACCGTTTGCATCACGCGCTTACACACTTTCGGAGATATCATCGTCGGATTCGATATTCTACAACAATCAATATATCGACTTATCGTTGGACCTCCCGAAGGAATTTGGGGAGGAAATATTCGAAGCTTATAAGAACAGGCCGGAAATTTTCCAATGGCCCCAGACGATGGCGAAAGAATTTCTGCCGGGGCTCTATGTAGAACCGACGTTTGGCACGGGCTGCGTGGCCAATATCACAACAGTGTATGTCGGAGTGTTCTATCACAGTCTGTCGGAGACTACCAAAGTGGAAGACAACGACACAACAGTGACAGTAAGTCGAGTGAACCATCTTGCGGTGCCTTTCACGGTTTCGCCGGAGGTGTTAAGCAGCAACAACATCACTTATGAACCGTCGCAAACCATAATCGAGAAGAACCAAGAGGGGAATGGAGAATTTGTTGTGACAACTCCAGGTGGCTACGTAGGCGAATTTAATTTTCCGGCCGAAGATCTGATAGATAGATATAATCAAAAGAATATCCATTTGTCGACTGTCAACGATTTGATTTTATATATTCCGGCCGAGGCCTTCGACGCGGACTCAGGAATCGGAGTGGCACAGAATCTATTGATGATCAAGACGAGCGAATATGAGGAATTTTTCCGAAACAATAAGACTCCGGACACATTAAATTCCTTCACGGGGGTTTATGATAAAGATCTTGGTCAATATTATTTCACTTCGATGAGGAGCTATTTCATTGATTTGCTTTCGAAGGAAGAGATCACGGAGGAAGACATAGCCTTTACGTTGGTTCCGGTAGAGATAACCACCGAAACGGAGTCGAACTATTATTCAGGGTCGACTACTTATGTGACGAAGTGTGTGCCCTATACGGCGAAGCCAACGATGACCTTGCTTAAGACGGATGATGCTTATGTGACGTTCTCTTTCTCAACACAGATAATTGATTAAATAAACGAAGGAATATCGGGAATGTGGGGATTAGTGTCCTTTCTAGTTAGCTTGGTGGAGACAGCGCTTCCGAGTTTCGGAGGGAGCACGGCGGAGTTGGTTTTTGTAGGAGATGCGATGCAGCATCAGGCTCAGCTTGACCGTGCCAAGGAGCTCGGCGAAGGAGACTATGATTACACAGATTGTTTTTCACTGATTTCACCCGAGATAAAGCGGGCTGATTATGCGGTTTGTAATCTCGAGGTTCCATTGGGTGGGCCGGAGTATACAGGCTATCCCTGTTTCAGCGCTCCCGACAGTTTTGCGAAAAGTCTTCAGGAGGCAGGATTTGATTTATTTCTGACTGCTAACAATCACACACTTGACCGACTTGACAAAGGAGCCAGAAGAACGCTATTAGCGCTTGACAGTTTAAAGGCAGATCACACAGGGACGTTCCAAGACACAGCGCAGAGAGACAGCCTAGTGCCCTTGATAAAGGATATCAATGGGTTTAGGGTGGCTTTTCTCAACTACACCTATGGGACCAATGGCATCAAACCTCGGGAAGGGGTGGAAGTGTCGATGATAGATACACTTAAAATCAGGAAGGAAATCGAGAGAGCACGCGAACTTGATGCTGAAATTATAGTGGCGGCGATGCATTGGGGTATAGAGTATGTCTTGCTCGAGAACAATGTGCAAAGGCAACTTGCGGATTTTCTTGTAGACCAGGGGGTCGACATGATTATAGGGAGTCATCCTCATGTGGTTCAGCCCATGAAGATAGTGAGGAATGAAAAGGAGGGAAAGGATGTATTGATAGTTTATTCTCTGGGGAATTTCATTTCGAATATGAAGACGGCCGACACTCGGGGAGGAGCGATTGTATGGACGAAACTTGGTCGAGACGATCAGGGGAGGGCGAGATTTGAAAGCGCCGAATATGAATTGCTATTTGCCGCTAAGCCGGAGGGGAACAGGAATTTCAGAGTGATACCGGGATGGATGGAAGATTCAATACCGCATCAGCAGAGGCAGCATTGGGAAATATTTAAAAGAGGAGCGACGAAGGTTTTCGACACTCATAATATAGGGGTTTCACGTCGCTAACCTTCCAACTTTAATTTTGGGAATTATAAACATGTTGCCAATTCATTGAGACTTTGTCACCGGCGTCAGAACTTACAACTCAAAAATTTACAATTCATCAGATGATACAGGTAAATAATCTTGGACAACAATTTGGGAAACGCACGCTATTTTCGGATGTCAACCTGACCTTTACGAAGGGTAATTGTTATGGCATCATAGGGGCGAACGGAGCCGGGAAATCGACATTAATGAGGATATTGTCGGGTGAATTGTCGCCGACTTCGGGAAGTGTGACATTCGGACCAGGAGAACGTCTGTCGGTGTTGAGCCAAGACCATTTTGAATTCGATGAGGTGCCGGTATTGGAAACGGTGCTACGCGGTCATGATGTTTTATGGAATATCATGCAAGAGAAGGATGCTCTTTATTCAAAGGCAGAATTCACAGATGAGGATGGGATCAGGGCTGCAGAATTGGAAGAGAAGTTTGCTGAGCTTGAAGGGTGGAACGCAGAAAGCGACGCGGCTGCCTTGCTCAGCGGACTCGGAATAAAGGAAGACCGCCACCATATGCTGATGAAGGATATCAGCGCCAATGAGAAAGTGAGGGTATTGTTAGCAAAGGCTTTATTCGGTAATCCGGATAATCTTTTGCTCGACGAACCGACTAACGACTTGGATTTGGAAACAGTGGCATGGCTTGAAAACTATCTGTCGAATTTTGAGAATACCGTCTTGGTGGTGAGCCACGACCGACATTTCCTCGATGCTGTCAGCACCCACACTCTGGATATAGATTACAACAAGATTTCGCTGTTCGCGGGCAACTATAGTTTCTGGTACCAGTCATCCCAACTTGCTTTGAAACAACAGCAAGCAGCCAATAAGAAGGCTGAGGAGAAGCGGAAGGAGTTGCTTGAGTTTATCCAGCGATTCAGCGCTAACGTAGCGAAGAGCAAGCAGACCACAAGCCGCAAGAAGATGCTTGAAAAGCTTAATGTGGATGAAATCCAGCCGTCGTCGCGTCGTTATCCGGGAATCATTTTCACGCCTAACCGGGAGGTTGGCAACAAGATACTTGAGGTTAAGGGATTAAGCGCAAGTGTAGATGGTGAAGTCTTGTTTAAGGATGTGAATTTCCAGATTGAGAAGGGAGATAAGGTGGCTTTTCTTAGCCGGGATCCCAGGGCCATGACGGCACTCTTTGAAATAATCACCGGCAACCGGAAGGCTGACAGTGGCACCTATGAATGGGGGCAGACCATAACGATGGCCTATCTTCCGCTCGACAATAGCAAATTTTTCGAGACAGATTTGAATCTGGTTGACTGGCTTTGCCAATATAGCAACGATTCTTCGGAGATTTACCTGAAGGGTTTTTTGGGAAAGATGCTTTTTAGCGGAGAGGAAGTATTGAAGAAAGCAAGTGTGCTCTCCGGAGGGGAGAAGATAAGGTGTATGATAGCAAGAATGATGCTGACGGATGCCAACACCCTTGTGCTTGATTCCCCAACTAACCACCTTGACCTTGAGTCGATTCAGGCCTTCAACAACACCCTCCAGAGCTTTAAGGGCAATATACTTATGGCGAGCCATGACCATGAGTTTATCCAGACAGTGTGCAATCGTATAATAGAGTTGACGCCTAACGGAATAATCGATAAGATTATGGATTATGACGATTATGTGACCGACGAGAAGGTGGCAGCTGCAAGGGAAAGGCTTTATGGGAAATAATTAGTGGGAATTGGGGAGTGATTGAGGATGGTAACATTAATGAAAAACAAAGGAGAGTTATGGTAAAGCATGTAGTGATGTTTAAATTCAAGGGGACTGAGGAGGAAAGGAAGGATGTGGCCACCCGATTTATGGAGGCATTGATACAGTTGCCGTGTGAGATTCCTCAGTTGAAGAGTATAGAAGTGGGATTGAATATTAACCCGGCAGAGAAATGGGATTTGGTATTGACAGCGACTGCGGAGACTCTTGAAGATGTCGCGATTTATTCGGCCCATCCGGCCCATCAGGCTGCAGTGGCTATCATCGCTAAATACAAAGAGGATAGGGCTTGCGTGGATTATGAAATCTAAGGACTTTTAGGAAACAGTCCTTCCCCTTAGGAGACAGGAAATTTGAGGATGAATAGAAAAAGCCTTTCCCGATGGAGAGGATTTATTAATTGTTTAAAATGAAATAATCAGTTAGTTCGACCGCTTTTTTGAAGGCGGTTTTTTGCTGACCATCGGTTATAAATCCGTGGATAGCGCCGGAAAATTCAATATAACGGACATTGTTTATGCCGGCGAATTCTTTTTCCTGAGATATGATGATGTCTCGGCCTGCACTGATTAATAGGGTCGGCGGAAGGGGTCTTTTATAATCAGAGAAGGGGGCGTTATAAGCTTGTGAGAAAGTTTCCCAGAGTCGGGAGTCGAAGCCATAACCTCGGCCATATTGACGTTTAGAGGCGGGGTCGAGTTGTCCTTTTGTTTGGATTAGGGGATAATATAACACCAATGAATGAACCTTGATTGAAGAGGGAAGGCTATTGAATGCAGTGAGAGCGATATTGCCACCGGCTCCGTCGCCACCGAGGGAAAGATTATTGGCATCGGCATTCCATTTGATGGAATTTTTTGCCAAGTATTCAATGGCTTCTACGGCTTTGAGAGAGGCTGCCGGGAAGGGATGCTCCGGAGCAAGGGGATAATCGACAGAAGCGACGATTACATTTCCTTTTGCAGCAAGGGCCCGGCAAAATTTATCTACACCTGAAATTGATCCCATAGCCCATCCTCCTCCATGGAAATAGATTAGAAGGGGAAGGCTTGATGAGGTTTTTTTATTTTCAGGGGAGTAAATCCGGATAGGGATATCGGCTCCGTTACCAGCTGTTATTTCAGAGACTTTGACTGGAAATGCCGAGATACCGGTAGTGTCGGCCATGTTTCTGAAATAGTTTATTTCTGAATAAAAGCCATGTAAGGCATGGTTAACGGCATCGGAAAGCCGGTCTTGAAGACCGTCGGGCATATCGTCTATCCAGTCTTCCGCCTCTTCCGTGATTTTCTTTTGTTCAGCGGGAGAGAGGGTAAAATTATCGGCAAAGGCCACGATGGCCATTGCCGATAAGAATATTGATAGAAACAAACGTTTGATCATTGTTAAAATATTAAGACGAAGATCAAGATTTCCGGCTTTTTATTGGCAGAACAGTTTTAGGCTTCGTGGCAATGGAAGGCTACTACTTCTATTTCAATTTGCGCCTGTTTAGGAAGTTCTTTTACGGCGAAACAAGCTCTTGCAGGATAGATGCCATCTTTAAAGAATTCGCCATAGACTTCGTTCATAGGGCCGAAAAGGCTCATGTCGGCAAGATAGACAGTAGATTTAACCACATTGTCCATTGTAGCTCCCGCTTCAGCAAGAATAGCCTTGATGTTTTCCAGGCTTTGACGAGTTTGCTCTTTGATATCAGCTGCCATCAGTCCGGTTTTGACATCGATAGGAAGTTGGCCCGATACATAGATGAAATTACCGGCCTTGACGGCTTGGCTGTAAGGACCGATAGCGCCCGGGGCGCAGTTGGATTTTAGTTCAGTCTTCATAAAGATTAGATTTAATTATGCAAATATAGGGAAAAAAGGGAAAAGTTTTTAGGACTTTTGAAAAAAGACCTTCTCGTTAGGGAGGTGTTGAACTTTTTTTATGGGGATACGTTATAGTATAAAAGCATCCTATTAATACGTGAAGGAAGAGGGAAAAAGAGAATGATGAAGGAAAGGTAAGAAAAGGTAAAAAAGGTAAGGAAAGGAAAAGGAATTTAGGATTAGGAATTATTATATAAGCGTCAGACGCTAAGACAGATTATGAAAAACAATCGACGCCTAATCCTAATTCTTCGACGGGAGCCGAGCAATCGGCTCCTTTTTTAATATTTAAGATTTTGGCCGGTAAGCGTTAAGATGAAAGAAGAAGATTTAAGATTAAAAAGCAAGATATATGGATTAAGAATGGATAATGGGTGGAGGGGATAGAAAAAGTAGTTATTAAACATAAAAAAAATGTTTGGGATAATCAATTTTAAAATTATTTTTGCAATGGAAAACAACTCTTCATGGCTATAGCCATTGAATAAAGATAGCAAAATGCCAGAAGAGTGAGTAAAAAAGATAGATAACTAACCTTAAAACAATAATCCATGAATATCAACGAAATCATGCAAGGCCTAGAGGCCAAGCATCCGGGAGAACATGAGTATCTTCAAGCAGTGAAGGAAGTTCTTCTTTCTGTAGAGGAAGTCTACAACCGTCATCCGGAATTCGAGAAGGCCAAGATCATCGAAAGAATGGTTGAGCCGGATCGTATTTTCACTTTCAGAGTGACCTGGGTAGACGACAAGGGAGAGGTTCAGAATAACATCGGCTACCGTGTGCAGTTCAACAACGCTATCGGCCCGTATAAGGGAGGAATCCGTTTCCATGCATCCGTCAACCTATCGATTTTGAAATTCTTAGGTTTCGAACAGACCTTTAAGAATGCACTCACCACTCTTCCGATGGGAGGTGCAAAGGGAGGATCTGATTTCAGTCCCCGTGGTAAGAGCGACGCCGAGATCATGCGTTTCTGCCAGGCTTTCATTCTTGAATTATGGAGAAACCTAGGCCCTGACCGTGACGTGCCTGCAGGTGACATTGGTGTTGGCGGTCGTGAAGTAGGCTACATGTATGGTATGTATAAGAAACTTGCACGCGAAAACACCGGAACATTCACCGGCAAAGGTCTAAGCTTCGGTGGTTCGAGAATTCGTCCGGAGGCTACGGGTTACGGAGCTCTCTATTTCGTGCAGGATGTGCTTAAAGAAAAAGGAGAAGACATCAAAGGAAAGACCATCGCCATATCCGGTTTCGGCAACGTGGCATGGGGAGCTGCTCAAAAAGCTACTGAACTTGGTGCCAAGGTCATCACAATTTCAGGTCCTGACGGTTATATTCTCGATCCGGCCGGACTTGATGCCGAGAAGATCGACTATATGCTCGAATTAAGAGCCACCGGTGATGACATCGTTGAACCCTATGCAGAGAAATTCCCTGGTTCAACTTTCTTCCCGGGAAAGAAACCATGGGAACAGAAGGTGGATATAGCCTTGCCGTGTGCTACTCAGAATGAGCTTAACGGTGAGGATGCCAAGCAGCTCATCAAAAATGGAGTTCTGTTATGCGCAGAAGTCAGCAACATGGGTTGCACTCCTGAGGCCATCGACGAGTTCATATCAGCTAAGGTAACTTATTGCCCCGGTAAGGCTGTGAATGCCGGAGGAGTTGCCACATCGGGTCTGGAAATGACACAAGATGCCGAGCACTTGCAGTGGAGTGCTGAAGAAGTTGATGCAAAGCTTCATCAGATCATGAGTTCCATCCATGAGGCTTGTGTTGAATATGGCAAGCAACCCGATGGCTACATCAACTATATGAAGGGAGCGAATATTGCCGGCTTCATGAAGGTGGCCGACGCAATGATGGGTCAAGGTATCATTTGATAGAACCATTTTGAATAAAAATAAAAATCCGGTTTGAATTTTTCAAATCGGATTTTTTGTGTAAATTTGCGGATGAGAAGGGGAATGCCTTTTCTCAATCAGCCGCAATAGCTCAGTTGGTAGAGCATTTCATTCGTAACGAAAAGGTCC
>JAFLTU010000026.1:0-22711 GCA_022509125.1 Muribaculaceae bacterium
GATGCTATTATTTTCATTTTTGTAAAGGCTGCCTCAAAACCAATAGACCATGATCATGAATATGGCCATGGCAAGTTTGAAACCCTTGCAACATTGATTGTGGGATGTATACTGATACTCGTGGGATTGGGAATAATGGTTGCCGGTATCAAGGATTGCATAGCTTTTTTTCAAGGAGACAAGGGACAGCATCCCCGTCTCATAGCATTGATCGCTGCCATACTTTCAATAGTTTTAAAAGAGGGGGTCTATCGTTACACCATACAACGAGGAAAGAAAATAGATTCTCCCATCCTTATAGCGAATGCGTGGCATCATCGTTCTGATTCTTTCTCATCAATTGCTACTCTGATTGGTGTTGCGGGTGCAATGTTCCTAGGAGAAAACGGATTGATCCTTGATCCATTGGCCGCGATATTGGTAAGTTTCTATATATGTAAATCAGGATATGATATCGTGAAACCCAGCATAGATGAACTGATGGAAAAAGCCCTGCCTATAGAGACCGAGAAAGAAATAAGGCAAATACTAAAATCAGTGGAAGGGATCAAAGGTGTTCATCTTTTAAAAACCCGAAAGATAGGCACAAGAATGGCCATAGAGGCCCATACTTTAATGGATGGTCAAATATCGTTGAATGAGGCCCATAAAATAGCCACATCTGCCGAAAGGAAACTGAAAAAACGGTTTGGCTCAAAAACCCACATAGGTATACATATGGAACCCACTAAAACTAAATCACAATCATGAGTAATAACAAAGGAATAGGTTTTTTTGAAAAATATCTTTCGATTTGGGTTGCCTTATGCATTATAGTTGGGATAGTTATTGGGCAATGGATTCCTGCTATCCCCGAAACATTAGGGAGGTGGGAATATGCCAACGTATCAATTCCAATAGCTGTTTTGATTTGGCTGATGATATTTCCTATGATGCTGAAAGTTGATTTCAAAAGTGTCAAGAATGTAGCAAAACAACCAAAAGGAATTGTTGTAACCTGTGTGACAAACTGGATAATCAAGCCTTTTACTATGTTCGGTATCGCCGGGTTTTTCTTCTTTGTGGTGTTCAAATATCTGATTCCTTTAAACCTTGCCGATGAATACCTTGCCGGGGCGGTTCTGCTTGGTGCCGCACCTTGCACTGCGATGGTCTTTGTATGGAGTCACCTTACAAAAGGAAATCCTGCCTATACATTGGTTCAGGTAGCCGTCAACGACCTTATTATTTTAATCGCCTACGTTCCAATAGTTGGTTTCCTCCTTGGGATAGGAGGAATTCAAATCCCATGGCTGACACTTATATTGTCAGTAGTCTTGTTTGTTGTTATTCCCTTATTGGCGGGAATATTGACCCGTTTAACAATTATCAAAAATAGAGGGATTGATTATTTCAACAATGTGTTTATAAATAAATTCAATTCCTGGACAACAATCGGCCTTCTCTTAACTTTAATCATACTTTTTTCATTCCAAGGGAAAACCATTTTGGAAAATCCCCTGCATATAGTTCTTATAGCAGTTCCTTTGATTTTGCAGACCGTGTTGATTTTCTTTTTGGCTTACGGATGGGCAAAAGCATGGAGACTCCCCCATGAAATAGCCGCTCCGGCAGGAATGATTGGAGCAAGTAATTTCTTTGAATTGGCGGTTGCCGTGGCTATTTCACTTTTCGGACTTGAATCGGGAGCAGCCTTAGCCACTGTGGTGGGCGTCTTGGTAGAGGTGCCTGTGATGTTGTCACTCGTTAGAATTGCCAACAAGACGAGGACATATTTCAAAGTCATGGAGCTGACGGGTCGGGAGTTCTTGGTTGAATAAAAAATCAGGCAAGTTTTAAAGTTATTATGGAGGCCTGAGGTAACTCTACTTCTAAAATACCGTTTTTGATTTTTGCATCTTTGAAATTTTCGATCTTTACTTTATCGGGAGAATCGAAATCATTATAGTCTGAAATATTATCACTTTTTAGAATTTCCCCACCTTCAATCTTTCCGACCTTCAATTTCCCTAAAGGAATTGAAACTTTAGCCTTGTCATCGAGTGATGTATTAATCGACTGTCCAAAGGCGTTATTTCCACATCGATAGTCTTTGCATTAATCGGGGAAAGGATGCACAAGGCGCAGATCGAAAATAAATATTTAAATTTCATGATGGTAGAATTTATTATAGGCTAAAAGTTAAAGTTTCATTCCAAAAGCATTTCGATATGGGAAATTCCTTCCAGGATGAAAGGAGCTGAAAGAGTCTTGAAACCCAATGACTCATAAAAATTCCTAAGATATTCCTGAGCCTCAATCTTTATGGGCATTTGATCTTTTGCCTTGACTTCCTCAATGGCCTGAATCATCAATTTTCTGCTGAGACCTTTATGTCGGAATTCAGGCATTGTCAATACTCTTCCGATAGATGATTCCTTATATTTCACTCCCGGGTCAATTATTCGAAGATATGCGGCTATTTTACCCTCATGTCTTATAAACATATGGGTTGAATGTTGGTCGATATAATCCAAGTCTTGATAAATAATATTTTGTTCCACCACAAACACTTCCTGCCGGCAATGTAGAAAACCATACAACTCTTCTAAAGTTAAATCCTCAAATCTTTTGACAACTATTTCCATATGTGTCGCACGTTTATATTAGCTCTTCCACGAATATAATAAGGTGACGTTTTTATACAAAATAAATTAAAAAAAATATTATTCTAAGTCGTTGATTATGTCGGTTTTACCATTCAAATAGTCTTGGAGGCTCTTACGTATCTTGTCCAGACGAGGGTCGCACAGACAGTTGTCTAGAAATTGCTGAACCGTTTCTTTTGGAGGAGCCAAAAGCAGCATTTCCTCATTATAACGAGCTATTATCTCACCGATAGGCGACAATTCATATTTGTTTACCTCATCCATAAGTTTTCTCAATATCAAGTCGCTGAAATCTATTGCGGGAAGTTTTGTGGCCTTCACCAATATACCATGAAGCTCATTTGTGACATTGAGGCAAACACGTTGCCAGTTGATATCATTTTTATAGGCAACAGACTTGGCTGAATTCATCCATTCGAAATATAGCATCCTCAATTTATTATGAACCTGCGGATCTCTCAAAGACTGACCTTGCATGGCTAAAGTGCGCTGACAAAGCAATGTTTCCGGAGAATATTCATCCACGGCATGAGAAGTAAATTCTTTAAGAACGGGAGGAGTGATGCGAATCTGCACCTCCTCTTTCACAGGAGGCATTATCAAAGAGTTTCTCCAATCTAAAGCCGGCCAATTGCTATTAGATTCCTGGCTCCTAACTCCGGCATATTCCCTCATTTCTCCGACTGTGACGAAGGAACGGGGAATTAATATAACGGCTCTAAGGGATACTAAGAGGGTGATTATTTCAAGAAATTCCAGGGATTCAGAAGACAACGCCTCTGTAGAGTATTTTAACAAAGGCTTTTTGGAAGAGTAGCCTCTATTATAAATTGAGGTAACGGGAGTGGCCTTGAAAAGCTCCCTAATGCTGTCAAACCTGTTGTCTTCTTCAAATTGCCGGGAATCTTTTTCATTTACGTTAATGTAATATTTCAATTTATTATCTTCCCTATTCTTAAAGGGTACAATAGTGAAATCTATTCCGATGCCGGAAACAGTGAAGACTTGATTGGGAGAAGTGGCATATTTAATGCCGGCACCAAGCGGCAGGGTGACTGTCGACATCAATTTATCCAGATTTTCACCTGACATTGGAAGCAATAACCCTCTTTCAATTTCCACATTGCCTTTGTCCCCTTCAGAGGCTAATGAGAAGGTGATGAAATGTGGATGCATTTTGCTAATTATAGGATTTGCAAACGCCCCCAGGATATTGCCTGTTATAATCTTTCTTTCCAGGATTCGGTTGTTGTATCTGGCAATCTCGGAATCCCACGTCCGAGGGTTGAAATTCCATTTCGGGGAATAGAGGATTTCAAGTAATCGGTCGTAATTATTTTGAGTTCCCTTGTCCACAAGGTTCAAAACCAATTCCTTATGTATAGCAGACAAGGCAAAAACAAACTGGACTTTTCCCGGTTGGAACCTATGTTTTGGGTTCTTGTCAAACCTTATCTCCTTTAAGACGGCCATTATACGGTCGACCTTCTCATCCACAGGCAAAGCTCTTAGAATATTGATATAGCCTTGACCGATCACAGCCATTGAAAGCGCAGTCATCAGTCTTTGCTTTTGATATCTTTTGTTTTTTAGTTCCTTCTTCTCCCTCACAGCTAAATCTTCATAATCCTGGCTATATGATTTCAATCTGCGAATCAGTCTTTTAAATTGAGGATTATCTGCAATCAGGTCATGGATTAGAAAATCATTGATGTCATATTTTTCCGACCATGTAAGAATCTGTTCTGCCATGGTTTGAGGGATATTATATTTCAACAACACTTCACGTGTTGATTCGTAAAGCCTGAGTCTGCGATCTTTGTATCTATCCCTTATTTTCTTGTTTTCAACCGTATAATATTTCTTTATTTCCTTTTGTAGTTCATCAGAATTATAAGGTTTTTCACCATATTGTAATTTTCCTTCATCAATGCTTTCCAATAAAGAAAGGGAATCGTAAGGGAAAGTGCGATGCCGGCATCGGAATGTCGTAAGCATTGAAGCCCCGGCGAGAGGAGCCTCGTCAATAGGAGCAGTGAAAACTTCCTCACTAACAAACTCAGCCTCGAAATCGCGGTATTCTCGCTCAAGATCCCATTGGTTAATCCGACGTAATTCCTGCTCAAGGTTCTGATAAGCCGAGAAGACCTCATCAATGATTTCTTGCTGGGCATTGACACTCAACATAGCGATTCGAGCCAGCAGTTGGGTAGCTTGAGCCGTTTTGCTTAATCCGAGCAACGCGGCCATTTCTGAATTCCCCGACAAGAATTCAGCAGCAATCTGGTTGCCATATTTGTTGGTTATGTCAATGAAATCGGCATGACGTTTGTCTTGGTCTTGATTAGCGGTAGTGTTAGCACTAAGCGACCTCAACTTGGCGCGAAGCATCATGTTCAATCTCTTTTCTGAAGGAATCGATGTGATTATATATTCATAAAGTGGAGGAATATGCATCAATTGCCCGGTGCGGTTAATACGTCCCCTCTTTTGAAGGTCGATATTGACATCGAGATCGTTCTGCACTATAAGCATTTTTCTTTGTCTCACCTCATTTTCGGGCACTTCCACAGTCGGGGTGGCGTGTGCGCTCGCTCCGATCGCACCACAGGCATTTATAATAATTACGTCAAGTTTGTTGTTTTGGAAATCATTATAGATATGATTGGAATGACGTTTCTTCCGAGGTTTTACCGTGGCATTCATAAATTCATCGTCGCCTTCAGGAGAAAGATATTCCAATTGACGGGCTCTTCCGGTGCACTCTTCAAACCTTATGTTACGTCTGACGCCTTTATTGTCGGTGAAAGTTTCCTGACTTATCAATTGGCGAATCACATCTATAGGCGACATTGGAAGATGGAAAATTTCCTCCTTGATTCCTAACCTTATTTGCTCTACAAGCAATTTCAACTCATCTCGTTTAAGCATAAGGTCTAAGGGATGGTCGGCAGTTTCAAGATCAAGATCAAAGATTGATTGTGACGGATTCCGGGGGTTTCGGATAGTTTTGGCTAAAAGACGCAGGAGAATGGAAGAGAAATCTCCTCTAAGAGTATCTTCTCCATGAGGGTCTATTGTGTCACGCAGCACACATTCCAGCGTGTCGCTCATGCCTATAACAACGCTTTTCCCTTCCCTTACATCTCTCACTGCGGCTTCAGCCACATCTCGGGCCTTTAGAGAAAGTAAGAGTATCTTGTTGATATAAAATAGTTGCTGGCGTGTTGGATACTGGCGGAAAACCTCTACTCCGTTAGCATCTGCCATCTTCAAAAATTGTTTGATGGCATCAGACAATTGGACAATTTCGCGAAACCAATACATCACCCTGTCAAACAATTCCGAATGAAGCTCCAGTTTGTCGTCGAGATAGGAATAAGTGGGTTCGGGTAATCCTTCATTGGAGTGTTCCCTTCTAATCATCTGACCCTCTCGCGCTAATTTTGAGGCTACATATTCCTGCATGGGGACACCTCCGTTGGCAAAGGCCAACTGAAGTGTATTGTGGGTGGCCAAACTGCTTAGCATAGTCTGGCGCATAAAAGTGATGAGACATTCAGGACGCTTGGCGAATGTGGCCGAAAGGAAAACACATTGAGTCTGAGGGCTCTCTTGCAGGATAAAATTTATAGATTGAGTGATAATTGAAATCTTTCCGGCAGAAACGCTGCTGCTTTTATGGGCTTCGTCGAACACAAACAACACCCGATGCTTCTTGCAAAGGGCATCTATGAATTCAAGTCGCGTTCGGTCTTTCCGAGCATCCTTCAATTGAGAATAAGTGAGCATCACATATTCATACCGGTTATCAAGGATGTCTCCCTCCTTATACATGGTCTCCAATTCCGACTTTTTGGGAGATTTATAGACCTCTTCATAATGTTGGGTATAAAGCTCGGCTATTTCTTCTTCATCAGAATCCTCCTCCGCGGTCCATATCTCGTCTTCGATTTTTACTTCCTCTTCCTCGATCGGGTGATCGAAATCCACTATGGATACCTTTGTATTTAAAATAAGGGGACGAGCCTGGTTGATTCCCAAAGCTTTGCAGTCGCGATACATATCACTGAAAAGTGTATATCGATCGGTTAGGAAAATAGGAAGATAACCGGCCAATAACCCGTAGCGAATAAGAGCGGCCGCCTGTCTGCCTTTTCCGATACCCGTCTGATCTCCGATAATCACAGACTGTGCCCTTCCTTCTATATTATATATAGCGAGAGCCGTTCCCTCGATCTGTTCCTCCGCCAATGCCATTGACAATTCTTCCGGAGTCATCTGAAGCCTGTTGGCAACATATCCTGCCACATCATTTTCGAGGGCAATCTTCAATTTTTGAAGAGCAACGGAAGTTTCCTCCTCCAACTGTGAAGGAATCCGAGTGCCAAGCGATTTTACAGAAGATATAAGAGGCTTGTCGTTTTGAGCCATCATTTAAATTAACAAAAGGGAATGAAGAGAAATAGAATGTAAATTTACAATATTTTGTGGTATGAAACCTAATTCTTTTTGTCCATTTGATTCAATTTTTCTTCAGGGTTTCTTAGACGAACTCTTTTCTATAATTTATAGGAAGATGTGTCGAAAATTGAGACACATTTTAAATAATTTTGTAATTTTAAACATAAGCTAAGGAAGGAAATGATAAGAGAGTCCTTTGAATTTGAAGCCAAGTCCCCAGAAGAGTGCAGCTCCATAGTGAAAAAAGAAATCTTGAATAATTTATTGATAAACCAGGAAAAGAAATAAAAAATATGTGTAAAAATATAATTGAAATGCTTCAAGAGAGGGCATTGAATGTATTAAAAACCGATTCTCCCAAAGGATTTTTATTCTCCCCAAATTATATAGCAAAGAAATATCGAGAACTATTTGGAATAGGAGAGAACCCTAATTTTGATAGAGCGTTTGAGATTGTCGCCTTTGGACAAGGGAATGAAATCGTTAAAATGAATTCTTTGCAATCTTCGTCTTTATTATCATTA
The DNA here is from genome assembly GCA_022509125.1 of Muribaculaceae bacterium. Taxonomy (GTDB): domain Bacteria; phylum Bacteroidota; class Bacteroidia; order Bacteroidales; family Muribaculaceae; genus Lepagella. Next base: position 7,637 of record JAFLTU010000026.1, read on the forward strand.
CTTTTCTTTTACCCTTTGTTTGAGAATACGGGTAATTATATTATCAGTGATAATGTTGTATACAATAAATGTTTCTTTGAAATAAAAAACAAGGTTGTAAAATTTCCTTCTAACGTGGATATTCTTCTTTGTAGTGAAGATAAAAAGAAACTATTGTTTTTGGAATCAAAATTTACTGAATACACCAAAATAAAATGCGATGAGGAATATGGAAGCACATATTTTTCATTATATGAAAAATTAAAAAACCATAATGTTTTCCCAGATTATTTTAGTATAGAAAATGGAAACAATATGAAAATTCATTTAAAAGATGGTAACAGACAGTATATAGAAGGGATAAAACAAACCATTTCACATATCATCGGACTATTTCGAGGACCTTATTTACCGGGAAAAGACCAAGGTGCGGAGAGTAAATATCTTCATTCTTACAAGAAATATTATGACAATGCCGAAGAAATAATCTATTCCACTATTCTTTATAATCCTCTGAATAATATTGAAGAAAAAGACTTTAAAAAATATAGTGGGTTATATAATGATATCATAATAAATCATAGAAATGAGATTATCCAATGTGTCAAGGATTGGAAATTTTTGGAAAACAAGGAGCTTCCCGGACTCAAAAAAAATATCATAATTAATGATAAAATACTCACTTATCAAGATTTGGTTACTGATAATAACAAATATGTTGAATCACTTCCTTCAAAAATCCGAGACTTTTATAATCTATAAAATAGTTTAACTTTCCCATGTCCATTTTATTGATTGTCCATGTCATGCCCAAGGGGGGTTCGCCAAGGTGGAACCGTGTTCCGCTTGGTTTTCTATTCTACAGATTAACCCTCCTCTATACACACTTTGATAAATATGTGATGAGAAATGAACCAAATGGATTAAATGGATAGAAGATACTTTAAATATTAGTTTTAATTTAGCGGAATGATTATAGAAGGCAAGGCTGCTCAAGCGGAAATATTTACAGATAATATCGAGGAAATGGCTCTTAATTGGGTTAAGAATCTTTGTGACCATAAGGCTTTCTCAGGAACAAAGATTGTGCAGATGCCGGATGTGCATGCAGGTAATACATGCAATGTAGGCACAGCATACTATATCGGACCATACCTTAATCCGGAACATATCGGAACTGATATAGGTTGCACAATTTCAATGCATAGACTTTCAACCCCAATTAAACCGGAAGACTTTGAAGTGCTCGATCATAAGATTAGAGAGACTGTTCCAACAGGGAAGTATATATGTGAGAAGAATTCTCTAAATGAAAAAGATTTCTTCAAATTTCTTACAAAATATTATAACCGAGCGAGATCGGCCTCTCCAGAACTGATTAACGAGTTGCCTCGAATTGACAACCGATTTATTTCTGATTTCTGTAAAAGAATAAAACTTCAAGAGGGAATATTCTATAAAAGTATAGGAACCCTGGGAGGAGGAAATCATTTTATAGAATATGGAGAAGAAAAAGTGACAGGAAATGCATGGCTAACTATCCATTGCGGTTCAAGAAATTTAGGTGTCAAAGTTGCCAATCATTGGAGAAATATAGCCAATAATCCTAAACGAGGAGAAATGATCGGCTATCTATGGGATGAAACTCTTCAGGGATATCTAACTGATATGATAATCGCCCAGGCATACGCTCTTTATAACCATAGGATCATTCGTGACAGGATTTTCAATATCATAAAAAAACTTAACAAGGCAACCTGTGAAGAGTCTATTTTCACTTCCCACAATTATATCTCTGTGACCGATGAAAAGCCTATTCTGAGAAAGGGAGCGATCGATGCTTCGGAAGGAGAAAAGGTGGCCATCCCATTCAATATGCGCGATGGGATAGCGATATGTGTGGGTAAAGGCAATTCGGAATGGCTTAATACCGCACCCCACGGAGCCGGGAGAATAATGTCGAGAGCACAAGCTAAGAAACAAGTGGCCCTAGAAGATTTCAAGAATTCTATGGAGGGAATTTTCTCGACATCCGTTTGTGAAGGCACTCTTGACGAATCCCCTCAGGCCTATAAACCGACAGAAGAAATCCTAAGACTAATAGAACCAACCGTTGATGTAATTGCCATGGTGAATCCCAAACTAAATATTAAAGACCGGGGTAAATAAATATGATGTGTCAGATAACAGCGGGGCGAGGTCCGGTGGAATGTGCCAGGGTTGTGACTTTAGTGTCGAAGGAATTAACAAAAGCCATTCCGAGTCTTCAACTGGTGGATTATGAAAGGCATAATCAAGTTTCTGATTGCTATATGTCGATGGTTTTTGAAACTTCCGAGGATATATCTGCAATTATTCCTCAGTGGGAAGGAACAATTCTTTGGCGATCAACAAAGAATCCTTATCGTCCAGGCCATAAAAGGAGTAATTGGTTTGTAGGAGTTCATTTCTTTGGAGAAAAGGAACTTCCGGAAATCAAGGACTCCGATATTGAATATTCCACATGTCGTTCGGGAGGTAATGGCGGTCAAAATGTAAATAAGGTAGAAAGCGCCGTAAGAGCCAAACATAAACCTACAGGAATTACTGTGAAATGCTCTGAGGAAAGATCCCAGCAGCAAAATAAAGAGAGGGCAAAACAAAGATTAATGCTCAAACTCAGGGAATTGAATTCAGAAATATTGGAAAAAGAGAAAAACGATAAATGGAGTCTTCACACTTCTCTTGAAAGAGGTAACCCTGTCAAAAAATTCTCCGGCCCTTTATGACAGAAAGGAAGAGTTTATAACAAAGAAGGAGGGTTGAAGCGATATGAATCCGCTTAAACCCTCCCGGGATATTTTTAGATTAATTGAATCGGTTTCTATAAATAGATTTTACACTATATATTAAGAAGGCTTAGAAGAATCGGGCCACTTCTCTATAGAGTTCATCGCCTGGCATTTCGCCGGCTGAACGCCACACTTCCTGTCCATCTTTATATACAATGAAAGTAGGATAAGACTCAACGTCGTTTTCCTCTGTGAGGGTCTGATATTTATCCACATCAAACTGGTATACAGAGGCTCTGTCGCCTAATTTTTCTTTTACTTCAGCCACCACGGGCATCATCCTCTGGCAGTGAGGACACCAAGATGCGAAAAATTCCACTAATACCACCTTGTTGCTGTTGATAATTTCATTATAGTTCATAATTCTAAGTTTTAATAGTTGAGGGAGGCGTTATTGCCACTCTTTGAAATTATAACAAGAGAGGAAGATAATGGTTCAATATAAAATTAATTTGCAATTTGGTAATAATTATAAAAATTGGTTATCTTTGCATCTAAAAGCGGGCATATAAGCCTGCTGACACTACGCCATAAGCACTAACTAACTAACTTTTAGACATCTATGAATCTATTGCTGGAGATAAGCAATGGTGCGTTGTCCATAACGGCGATACTGACCGGTCTTGGGCTAGTCTTTGCGGCATTGCTGATAGCGCGACTAATTTCTCCGCGATCATTCTCTGTATGGAAATCAGAGGCCTATGAATGTGGAGTGCCGACCCGCGGCGAATCTATGATCCAATTCAAGGCCGGCTACTACATCTTCGCCATTCTCTTCCTGATATTCGATGTTGAGACAGTGTTTCTCTATCCCTGGTCGGTAGTTATGAAAGGCCTCGGGCCACAGGGACTTCTCTGCATCGGGATCTTTATGTTTATCCTTATATTAGGCCTTGCTTATGCATGGCGGAAAGGAGCCTTGAAATGGACGTGAAAATCAAAGGAATGAAGCATGAAGACTTCAAAGACAATGCTTATATCGATAAGCTTGTGGAGGAGTTGAATGCCACCGGAGCCAGCGTAATGGTCGGAAAATTCGACCAATTGATTAATTGGGGTCTTTCCAATTCCTTATGGCCTCTCTGTTTCGGCACAAGCTGTTGCGCAATTGAATTCATGAGCCTTGGAGCCGCACGCTATGATATGGCCCGTTTTGGCTTTGAGGTAGCCCGTAATTCTCCTCGTCAGGCCGACTATATTATGGTGCAGGGCACTATTGTCCATAAGATGGCGCCGGTGCTTCGACGACTCTACGAACAGCTTGCCGAGCCCAAATATGTGATCGCCTGTGGCGGCTGCGCCGTTTCCGGAGGTCCTTTCAAGAACTCATATTGCGTAGTGACAGGCGTAGAACAGATCCTTCCTGTCGACGTCTTTATCCCCGGGTGTCCTCCTCGTCCCGAGGCAATGTTTTATGGACTTATGCAATTGCAGAGAAAAATAAAAGTCCAGAAATTCTTCGGAGGAGTCAACCGTAAGGAGAAAATCGAAGAATTTTTCAAAGAACATCCGGAGGAAGAGGGCAGAATAGGCCTTTAAGAGAAGACAAAACTGTGGAAAACACTATGAGCGACATAAGAGAAAAGATTCTGGAGATATATCCTGCGGCCCAATTTTCAGAGGGAGAGACCCTAATGGTGACAGTGGCCGATGAAAAAGACTGGCACGGCTTTGCCAAAGCCCTCAAGGAGACTTCCGGGCTTGAATTCGATGTGCTCACTGCTGTGGTGGGTATGGACTGGGTGGAAAGCCTCGGAGTGATTTATTATCTGACTTCCACAAGCCGAAATTGGGAGGTAATATCCGTGAAGGTGGCAGTGACCGACCGGGAAAATCCAATGATCCATAGTGTCTCCGACCTTTGGAAAGTGGCAAATTTCCAGGAAAGGGAGGTCTACGACTTTTACGGGATAAAATTCATCAACCATCCTGATATGCGTCGTTTCTTCCTTCGCAATGATTGGAAAGGCCATCCGCTTCGTAAGGATTATGACGCTAATCCGGAGCTAAATCCGATTCCCAAAGAGGAGGAAAAAAACGAAGACGAAACCGTAAGCTACGTAGAGGATGAAAAGGGGAATGTTAAGAAGGTGCCCGGAAAAGTGTTTGAGGAAGATGAGTATGTAGTCAATATCGGACCCCAGCACCCGTCAACCCACGGAGTTATGCGTTTCCGTGCCTCTGTAGACGGTGAGACAGTAAAGAAGGTAGATGTTGTATCAGGCTATATACACCGTGGCATAGAAAAGCTTAGCGAAAATCTGACTTATCCCCAGATTCTTCATTTCACTGACCGTATGGACTATATGTCGGCCCATCAGAACAGACACTGCCTTTGCATGTGTATAGAAAAGGCGATGGGAGTTGAAGTTCCCAGAAGGGCTCAGGTGATCCGCACAATGATGGACGAGCTTATGAGAATTTCGAGCCATCTTCTTTCCTTTGGATGCACGGCAATGGATCTTGGAGCAACAACAGCCTTTTTCTATGGCTTCCGGGAACGCGAGATGGTGCTCGATATCTTCGAAAAGACGTGTGGAGCACGCATGTCGATGAATTATAATGTGATAGGCGGAGTTATTGCAGACCTTCATCCGGATTTCCAAAAAGACGTAAAGGAGCTTATAAAAATTATGCCGGGTCGTCTGAAGGAATATCATAAGGTGTTCAGTAATAATCTAATAGCGAAAAACCGACTTAAAAAGGTTGGACATCTTTCAAAGGAGGATGCCATCAATTATGCCATCACGGGCCCCAGCGGAAGAGGTAGCAACTGGAGTTGCGACTGCCGAAAGAAACACCCTTATGCCGTCTATTCTGAAGTGGAGTTTGATGAAGTGCTTGAGACAGGATGCGACTCCTATGCCCGTTATATGGTCAGAATGAAGGAAATCGAGCAGAGTTGCAGGATTTTGGCTCAGCTTGTAGATAATATTCCGGAGGGCGACATCCGGGCCCAGATTCCTAAGGTGATTAAATTGCCTGCCGGCAACTGGTATCAACAAGTGGAGGCGAGTCGTGGCACATTCGGTGTCTACATAGAATCCACAGGCGACAAGACTCCTTTCCGGGTGCATTTCCAGAGCCCATGTTTCAACCTGGTAGGAGTGATGAACCTCACTTGCACAGGGTATATGATCGCCGACCTCATTACCATCGGCGCAGCCCTCGACTTCGTGATTCCGGATATCGACCGTTAATGGCCTTTGACGGATTCCGGACTATATTATAAATTGGCAAGATAGGGAAGAAGATTGGGAAGAAAACGAAAAAAGAAAAACAGATAACGAAACAAGATGTATAATTTCGGAATTTGGACCGCGGATTTCAACAACTGGCTATTGAGCTTTTTGCCCGATTGGCTCGCTGTGATCGTGGAATGCGTGATAATAGCCCTTTTGGTTTTACTCACGTATACTGTGCTCGCGTTGTTTTATATCCTCTATGAGAGAAAATTGTGTGCCTGGTTTCAGTGTCGTCTCGGCCCGATGCGTGTGGGTAAATGGGGTGTGCTTCAGGTCTTTGCCGATATGTTCAAGATATTGGTCAAAGAGCTTATTTGTCTGAAAGACACTGATAGGTTTCTCTTCAAGCTCGCGCCTTATCTGGTGATCACTTCGTCTGTGGTGATGCTTGCCTGCCTTCCTTGGGGACGCGGTCTTCAAATCATCGACTATAATATCGGGATATTCTTTATTCTCGCAGTTTCCTCGGTGGGAGTGCTCGGTATTCTCCTAGCGGGTTGGTCTTCAAACAATAAATACACCTTGATCGGTGCAATGCGAAGCGGAGCACAGATGGTGAGTTATGAAATCTCATTGGGACTTGCTATCATGACAATCATAGTCTTTGCCGGCACTATGAATATCAATGAATTAGTGTGGCAGCAAGACAAGGCATGGTTTCTTTTCCGCGGACATATCCCCGCTATTATCGCCTTCCTGATTTATATAGTGGCTGCCACAGCCGAAACCAACCGTGGCCCCTTCGACCTTCCGGAGGCTGAACACGAGCTGACCGCCGGTTACCACACAGAATATTCCGGTATCCATTTCGGATTCTTCTATCTGGCAGAATACCTTAATCTCTTCATTGTGTCAGGCATCGCCACGCTGATGTTTCTCGGAGGATGGATGCCACTTCACATTCCCGGTTGGGATGGTTTCAATCATGCCATGGATGTGATTCCATCGATAGCCTGGTTTGTTGCAAAGAGTTTCTTCGTTTCTTATATAATCATCTGGTTTAAATGGACTTTCCCCCGCGTGAGAATCGACCAGATGTTGTCATTCGAATGGAAATATCTGATGCCGCTGTCGCTGCTCAATTTGATTTTCATGGCTATCTTCGTAGCACTCGGATGGCATTTTTAAAAATTTACAAAAACGCATTACGCAAAACGTATAAAACTTATGAGCGCCAATATAGGAAAAGTGACCCAGGTGATCGGTCCCGTAATCGACGTTTCTTTCGAAGGAGGGAAGACCAATGTTCCCCCGATTTACAACGCCTTGCGTGTGAAGCGCGATAACGGGGAGGAATTGATCTTGGAAGTCGAACAACATATTGGGGAAGACACTGTAAGATGTGTGGCCATGGAGAGCACCGACGGTCTGCGTCGAGGTGTTGAAGTGGAAGACCTCGGTCGCCCCATCGCAGTGCCGACCGGAAATCAGGTGAAGGGGCGTCTGCTTAATGTGGTGGGAGAACCTATCGACCATCTCGCAGAACTCAACCGAGACCACTTGCGTCCCATCCATCAGCCCGCTCCGGGTTTTGAAGACCTTGCGATTTCCACAGAAGTGCTTTTCACGGGTATCAAAGTGATCGACCTGCTTGAACCCTATTCAAAGGGTGGTAAGATCGGTCTTTTCGGTGGTGCCGGTGTAGGAAAGACGGTGCTTATCATGGAGCTCATTAATAACATTGCCAAAGGCCATAATGGTTTCTCTGTGTTTACGGGAGTGGGTGAGCGAACCAGGGAGGGCAACGACCTTCTTAGGGAAATGATCGAGAGCGGCGTCATGAAATATGGCGACAAGTTTAGAGAGGGAATGGAAAAAGGGGAATGGAACCTAAGTGATGTAGACATGAAGGAGGTCAATAATTCCCAGGCCACCCTCGTGTTTGGCCAAATGAATGAACCTCCTGGCGCACGTCTTCGAGTGGCTCTTTCAGGATTGACTGTGGCCGAGCAGTTCCGAGATAGCGATGGAGGAGGTCAAGACATTCTTCTCTTTATCGATAATATATTCCGTTTCACCCAGGCCGGTTCTGAGGTGTCGGCTCTTTTGGGACGTATGCCTTCAGCTGTGGGATATCAGCCTACTCTGGCTTCTGAGATGGGTATGCTTCAGGAACGAATCACTTCCACTAAACAGGGAAGTATCACATCAGTTCAGGCGATTTATGTGCCGGCTGACGACTTGACCGACCCGGCACCTGCAACAACCTTCAACTTCCTCGACGCTACCACTGTGTTGAGCCGTAAGATTGCAGAGCTCGGTATATATCCTGCTGTCGATCCGCTTGACTCCACTTCGCGTATCCTCGACCCAAATATCATAGGCGAGGAACATTACAACACGGCACAGGCTGTGAAACAGCTTCTTCAGAAATATAATGAATTGCAAGACATTATAGCCATTCTGGGTGTTGACGAACTTTCTGATGCCGACAAACTGGTGGTGGCTCGCGCTCGTCGTGCTCAGAGATTCCTCTCACAACCCTTCCATGTGGCAGAGCAATTTACAGGTCTTCCCGGCGTGATGGTGCCTCTTGCTGAAACTATCCGCGGGTTCAAGATGATTCTTTCCGGAGAAGTAGACGAATATCCTGAACAGGCTTTCCTCAATGTCGGAACGATAGACGAAGCCATCGAAAAGGGTAAGAAGATGCTTGCCGAAGTTAATTAAGTGCCAAGTGCCGAGTGCCAAGTGCCGAGTGCTGAGAATCGTTAATTGAAAATCGAATCAGTAAACAAAAACCGAAAATAAAAAACCGAAAGCCAAAGTGAAGCTCGAGATAATATCCACAAATGAGATAATGTTTAGCGGAGAGGTAGAGTCTGTGACCCTTCCGGGTGTAGCTGGAAAGTTCACGGTGCTTAAGAATCATGCTTCATTGATTTCGGTTTTGAAGGCCGGAGAGGTTAAATATATGGCATCAGGACTTGAAACCCGCATGGATATCAAGGGAGGGTTGGCTGATATAGACATGAACAAGATAGCAGTATGCGTTTATTAAGATATAAATTACTACTTCTAATAGCCGTTTTTGGCTTTGTCTTCCCCTTTAGAGGTGCAGCCTCGGGAGGGGGTGATGAAGAGGGCGGAGTCAACGTCAAGGAGATAATTTTCCACCATCTTGGCGACGGCTACGGTTGGGAGGTGCCCTTCAGTCATGTCTATCGCATCCCTCTGCCAGTGATTCTAAGAGCCGAAGATGGCAAATGGATAAGTTTCTCCTCTCATAAACTTCAGGAATACGTCAGAGTCATAAATGAGAAGACGGGTAAAGAGGAACTTGTAGCCGAGCCCCGCATTGTTACGGAAATCGATAAGAAGACGGGGAAAAAGTATCAGTTCATACTGGCCCACGTGAGCAAGCATAGGAACAAAGTTGTGCAGATTTTCCCTCTCACCCCTGAAGAAGAGGCCGAGGTTAAAGCAGCGGCAAAAAATAATCCCAAGATAGAGGGAAATATAGATGAGGCTGAAGCCATTATCGGCGGTTACGCCGGATTTAAGGAACACTATTATCGTGAATATAAACCTCTCGACATTTCATTCACCAAAAATGTGTTGGCTCTCTTCATTGCAGCGATCGTTGTGACCGCGATGGTGATGTCGGTAGTGTGGTTCTATTCACGAAAAGGCATGAAGGCTCCGCGAAAAGGGGTTGGATTCATGGAAATGCTTATAGATTTTATCTACACTGGAGTAATCAAATCAACTCTTCACGACAGGGCAAAGAAGTATGCTCCTTTCCTTCTGACTTGTTTCTTCTTTATCCTGGTGATGAATCTAGTAGGCCTTATAGTGATATTCCCCGGAGGTGCTAACCTTACGGGCAACATAGCTATCACGTTGGTATTGGCCATTATGGTATTTGTGATAACCAATGTCATGGGGTCGAAACATTACTGGAAAGAAATCTTCTGGCCGGATGTGCCTCTCTTCCTGAAGTTCCCCATTCCCATCATGCAGTTTATTGAGATTTTCGGAATCTTCACCAAACCGGCTGCCTTGTGTGTGCGTCTGTTTGCCAACATGATGGGTGGCCATATGATTGTGATAACACTGACGCTTCTGATTTTTATTTTCGCGGCCTTTGGTGCTATAGCGGCAGGCGGCTCGGTATTCATATCCGTTCTCTTCTCGATTTTCATGTTGTGTCTCGATGTCCTTGTTAGTTTCATACAGGCATATGTCTTCACATTGCTTGCCACGATCTTCATATCGATGAGCACAGACAAAGGCCATGGACATGACTCCCATCACGAATCTAAGGAGACGACAGAGGTTAAGACGGAGCAGCCTGAAGGAGAAGTGAAGCCCTCTGTGGCAACTACAGCCGGATAAGACATCAGAAAAACAAAATTGACAATTAAAAAGAAAAACTAAAAACCTATACATTATGTTATCAATGATTTTAGCAGCAGACACAGCACTTGGTGCTCTTGGTGCGGCCCTCGGTGCCGGTATAGCAGCAATAGGCGCCGGTATTGGTATCGGTAATATCGGAAGCAGCGCCATGGAGGCGATAGCACGCCAACCGGAAGTGGCCGGCGATATCCGTTCAAACATGATCGTTATTGCAGCCCTTATTGAAGGTGTGGCCCTCTTCGCCGTTATCGTGTCGGCTTTGGCTTTGTTTATCTAAAAGTCCTGGGGAGGAAGACTCAAGATTTTAGGCTTGACGACCCTCAAAAACAATCAACATTAAAACCTGACCAACATGGAACTATTCACTCCTGATTTTGGGCTTATATTCTGGATGTTTATAGCCTTTATAATCCTCTTCGTTGTATTGGCGATATGGGGATGGCCCGTGATATTAAAGAATATGGACCAGCGAGCCGACACGATCGACAAGGGAGTGGAATATGCCCGAGAGGCGAAGGAGCAGCTCGACAATGCCAGAGCTGAGGCTCAAAAATATATGGACGAGGCCCAGCAGCAACAGGCTGAAATGTTGAGAGAGGCTGCCAGAATGAAAACCCAGCTGATCGAGGAGGCTCGAAAAGAGGCTTCCGATGAGGCTAAAAAGGTGATGGAGGCAGCACGCGTGTCTATAGAGCAGCAAAGAAAGGAAGCAGAGCTCCAATTCAGAAATGAGGTGAGCAAATTCTCTCTCGACATTGCCGAGAAAATGGTCAGAGGCAATCTTAGCGACGATAAGAGCCATCATGACCTTGTAGACAAAATGCTTGAAGAAATAAAGAGCAACTGATGGACAACGGGCTGATACCGCGCAGATATGCGAAGGCGCTTTATAAGTTTGCCCTTGAAAAAGGGGAGACAAAGCGCATCTATGAGCTCTCTAAGAGGATTGTGGAGGCTTTCCGTGAGAATCCCGATCTCCAGAAAGTGCTCTCAAATCCATTCGTGAGTGAGGAAGACAAGGAGAAACTCTTGATAGCTGCAGCCGGAGAAGATGACCAGATTTTCCACCAGTTCGTTTTGTTGATATTGGCACAGAAGAGGGTTGAATTTGCTAATGCAATGATGCTTGCCTACCGCGACATCTATCGAAAAGAAAACCATATCTCTCAGGCAAAAATAACAACGGCTGTAAAACTCGATGATCAGCGAATGGAGAAACTTCGTCGCCTGGTCACCGATGCCTTCAAAGATTCCCAACTTGAATTCACAGAAGCTGTCGATCCCGCCCTTATCGGAGGATTCGTGATTGATGTGGATTCGGTCAGAATGGATGCCTCCTTGAGCAATGAACTCGAACAACTTCGTCAAACACTTTTAAGTTAAGATAAGAGATGCTAAATCCCAGTGAAATATCCGATATATTAAAGAAACAATTAGAGAACGTCACTTCGAAGGCCAAATTTGAAGAGGTAGGCACTGTGCTCGAAGTAGGAGACGGCGTAGCCCACGTCTATGGCCTGGAGAATGTGCGTTCCAACGAACTCGTGGAGTTTGAAAACGGGGTGAAGGGAGTGGCTCTTAACCTTGAGGAAAGCAATGTGGGAGTTGTGTTGCTCAACAACGTCAATTCCATCACTGAGAATATGTCGGTGAGACGCACAGGAGAAATCGCCTCAATTCCGGTGGGAGAGGGGCTTTTGGGGCGTGTCATTAATATCCTTGGCGAACCCATTGACGGCAAAGGCCCCATCGAGGGTAAGCTCATCAACATGCCGTTGGAAAGGAAGGCTCCGGGTGTGATTTTCCGTCAGCCGGTGAACCAGCCTCTCCAGACAGGTATAAAGGCCGTAGACGCAATGATCCCGATAGGGCGCGGACAGCGTGAGTTGATTATCGGCGACCGCCAGATCGGAAAGACGGCCATCGCAATAGACACAATCATCAACCAGCGTCAGAACTATCTCGACGGGAAACCTGTCTATTGTATTTATGTGGCCATCGGACAGAAAGGCTCTACAATTGCCTCTTTGGTCCACACCCTTGAAAAGTATGGCGCTTTAGATTATACGGTTGTGGTGGCAGCAAGTGCCTCCGATTCAGCTTCAATGAGATACTACAGTCCCTTTGCAGGAGTGGCTATCGGAGAATATTTCCGCGACACGGGCCGCGATGCCCTCATTGTCTACGACGACCTCTCGAAACAGGCTGTAGCCTATCGTGAAATCTCTTTGATTTTGAAAAGACCCTCAGGTCGCGAGGCCTATCCTGGCGACATCTTCTATCTCCACTCCCGTTTGCTGGAGAGAGCTGCGAAGATTATCGACAATCAGGAAGTTGCATCAAATATGAACGACTTGCCTGAGGTGCTAAAACCCATTGTGAAGGGAGGCGGATCACTGACTGCACTCCCCATCATCGAGACACAGGCAGGTGACGTTTCGGCATATATCCCGACCAATGTGATTTCAATCACCGATGGACAGATCTTCCTTGAAACGAGTCTCTTTAACCAGGGTATACGTCCTGCTATTAATGTGGGTATCTCCGTAAGCCGTGTAGGAGGTAACGCACAGATCAAAGCCATGAAGAAAGTGGCGGGAACGCTGAAGATCGCACAGGCACAGTTCCGTGAACTTGAAGCCTTCACCAAATTCGGTGGAGATATCGACCCTGTGACTGCCAAAGTAATCGACAGGGGACGGAAAAACCAGCAGTTGCTCATCCAGCCTCAGTATCAGCCCTGGCCAGTAGAAAATGAAATCGCAGTGATTTATTGCGGAGTTAACGGACTTTTGGAAAATGTGCCGCTCGACAAAGTAAAAGAATTCGAGGGCTTGTTTATCCAGCTCCTGAAAGCGAAACATCCTGATGTGCTTGAAACCCTCAGGAAGGGTATATTGAATGAGGATGTTGAGACTAAATTGAAGGAATCTGCGGCAGAAATCTCGTCAAGATATAAATAAAACAAAAGCATGGCTACGCTAAAGGCGTTAAGGATAAGGATAGGTTCTGTGTCGTCGAGTGAGAAGATCACCGGCGCCATGAAGATGATATCGTCGGCAAAGGTCCATAAGAATGAAATGGAGCTGAAGCGTTTGCTTCCCTTCCGCCGCCAGGTTGACTCCATAATGGCCCATCTTTTAGCCACAGGATTGGAGTTCAACTCTCCCTTGATCACAAAACGCGAAGTCAAACATGCGGCTATTGTAGTGTTTGGCAGTGACGATGGTTTGTGCGGCGCCTACAATATCAATATCTTCAAATATCTTTTAACCCGCATCCGTGCTTTAAAAGAAGAGAATCCCGAGGCAGAGCTGACAGTGATTCCTATAGGTAAAAAAATTGCAAATGCCGCAAGGAAACTTGATCTCCCCAAAGTGACTGTTGAGTTGCCGGGAGAGGGAATAGATTCAAAAATGCCACCGGAGAAGGTGAATGAATTCACCGAGGGATTGCGAGAGAAATTCGGCGACGCCACCTACGATCAGGTTGAGACAGTCTATATGAGGTTTGTTTCAATGAGTCGGCAGCTGCCAAAGACGGAAGTGCTCTTCCCGGTTAGCCCGGAAGTTAAAGAAGAGGGGAAAGAGGCAAAAAAAGATGACAACAAATTCTATCTTTTTGAACCTGACCCCGACAGCATTTTCAACGAAGTTTTGCCAATGTTCGTCCTCTCCACGATGCAGGAGATAGCTATTGAAAACAGGGCTTCCGAACAGGCAGCTCGAGTCATGGCGATGCAAAGCGCCAACGATAATGCAAAGAAATTGCTTGAAGAGCTTCAACTTGAATATAATAAGTTGCGTCAGCAGGCCATCACCACCGAACTTCTGGATATTCTCGGTGGACAGACCGAACGATGAAAACTCAGATGAATAAAAGAAAAACATCTAACAAGTAACCAATGGGTAGTATAAAAGAATATTTCTCGGAAGCCGCCAAAGGTCTCAAAAGTCTTGTAGACGGTATGATGGTGACGGGAAAAGAATTTGTGACGCCAAAAATTACGGAGCAGTATCCTGAAAACCGAGCGACTCTCCAGATTGCTGACCGTTTTAGGGCTGAACTGACTCTTATCTACGACCAGGAGGGTAGACATAAATGTATAGGTTGTGGGATTTGCCAGATGAATTGTCCTAACGGCACCATACAGCTCACCACCAAGATGGTGGATCTTCCCGATGGCAAGAAAAAAAGGAAACTTGACAAATATATGTATGACCTGGGAAGCTGCACATTCTGTATGCTTTGTGTCACTACCTGTCCCCAGGATGCCCTCGAATTTTCCAACGATTTCGAACAGGCCACCTTCACAAGAAATTCCTTGATGAAACAACTTAACTACAGGCCCGAGCCCAAGGATGAACCGGCAGCTGCTCCCAAACCGGCTGTCGATCCGGAAAAACTTGCCAAAATAAAGGCAGAGGCTCTGGCAAAGGCAGCAAAGATAAAAGCTGAAAGAGAAGCCGCAGCTGCTGCACAAGGTGGTAAACCGACAGGGGAAACCAAACAGGAGACATCTAAGGCTGAAGAACCAAAATCGGAAACTCCCAAGGTTGAAGATCCCAAAGCCGAGGCTCCCAAGGCTGAAGAGCCAAAAGCTGAGGCTCCCAAGGCTGAAGAACCAAAAGCCGAGGCTCCCAAGGCTGAAGAACCAA
>JAFLTU010000026.1:22811-29817 GCA_022509125.1 Muribaculaceae bacterium
AGAACCAAAAGCCGAGGCTCCCAAGGCTGAAGAACCAAAAGCCGAGGCTCCCAAGATTGAAGAACCCAAGGCCGAGGCTCCCAAAGAAGAACCGGAAAATAAAGCTTAACCAATTCCAGAAAAAACACCTAACGAACAAATATTCAATTTCAAACTAACCAATGGATTCTGTAGGTAATATAATAGTCTATTTTGCCGTGGCAATCATGCTCGTGATCTTTTCTATCGCGGCAGTGACGGCAAAAAAGATACTTAGAGCAGCCACCTACCTCCTCTTCGTGCTCATCGGCACGGCTATCTTCTATTTCCAGATGGGCTACCAATTCCTGGGAGGCGTTCAGATCGCTGTCTATGCCGGCGGCATTATGGTGCTCTTCGTTTTTGCAATTTTATTGACCAATAAGCCAAATGAAAAGGCTCCGGAAGGTAAAAGCCATCGCAAGACTTGGGGATTCCTCGTGTCAGCAGCCTCATTCGTGCTACTTTTGTTTGCCCTGTTCTATATGCCGCTTATCCATGGCTTCTCGCTCGTGGAATGTCTGTCGGCCGGCAAGCTCATCACCATGCACGATATAGGTGAAGCCTTCACCGGGGGCGAAAGATTCCAATATCTTCTCCCATTTGAGGCTATCAGTGTGCTCCTTTTGGCATGTATAATCGGCGGTGTCACTATCGCCCGAAAAGATTAAGCGGCTATGGATTTAAGCATGTTATGGTATTTGGTGCCCAGCGTCATAATGTTAGTTTGCGGCATCTATGGATTTATGACCCGCAAAAACTTGATTGCGATTTTGATAAGCCTTGAGTTAATGCTCAATAGCGCCGATCTGAATTTCGTCATTTTCAACCGCTATCTCTATCCCGGGAGCATGGAGGGCATGATTTTCACCCTTTTCGCCATTGCTCTGGCAGCTGCAGAGACGGCTATCGCTATCGCCATCATCATCAATATCTACCGGGCTGTCGGAAACACCGACATCAATGAAGTAAAACAAATGAGATTTTAAGATATGGAGCCAATCATACCCATTCTAATCCTGGCATTTCCCCTCTTCACATTCCTTTTGCTCGGACTGTGTGGAATGAAGATGTCGCATAAGTTGGCTGGATTTATCGGCATTGCAATTTTGGGCACAACGGCAGTGTTAGCCTATATTGTGTCGTGCACATATTTCTTCAGTGGAGACCCTGCGTTTATTTTTGAGGGAGTGCGTCAGCAATATCAAGTCTTCGACGTCACATGGCTTGCCTTCACACAGAGCCTTGTGGTCAAAATAGGCTTCCTGATCGATCCCATCTCAGCCCTGATGCTCGTGGTGATCACCACAATCTCTTTCATGGTGCATCTTTACAGCTGGGGATACATGGAAGGGGAACCCGGTTTCCAACGCTATTACGCATTCCTTTCTCTCTTCACATTCTCCATGTTGGGTCTGGTGGTAGCAACCAATATTTTCCAGATGTATATTTTCTGGGAGCTTGTGGGTGTTTCATCCTATTTGCTGATAGGCTTCTTCTATAAGTTGCCCTCAGCCGTATCGGCTTCCAAGAAAGCATTCATTGTGACGCGTTTCGCCGACCTCGGTTTCCTTATCGGTATCCTGTTGCTTTCCTACTATACTGACACGTTCAATTTTGTGGAATTGACACAGAATCCTGAACTTGTGCTTGGCACAACCGGAGGCGCCACCTATATGGGAGCATCGGTGTTGACATGGGCTATGGTGCTCATCTTCTCGGGAGGTATGGGAAAATCAGCGATGATGCCTTTGCATATCTGGCTTCCCGACGCTATGGAGGGTCCGACGCCGGTTTCCGCTCTTATCCATGCCGCTACAATGGTTGTGGCCGGTGTCTATCTTGTAGCCCGCCTCTTCCCGCTTTATTGCGTTGTAGACTTCTCATTGACCTTTATATGCTGTGTCGGTGCCATCACAGCCTTCTATGCGGCAATGGTGGCTTGCGCGCAGACGGATATAAAACGTATCCTGGCCTTCTCAACGATTTCCCAGATTGCCTTCATGATGGTGTCGCTCGGTGTTGCCTATGATAAACCTCTCGAAGGCGTTCATTATTCAGGATTGGGTTATATGGCCGGTATGTTCCACCTCTTCACCCATGCGATGTTTAAGGCCCTCCTCTTCCTTGGAGCCGGTGCCCTGATTCATGCAGTTCATTCCAATGAGTACACCGCTATGGGAGGTCTTCGCAAATACATGCCGATAACGCATTGGACCTTCCTTATCGGATGTTTGGCCATCGCCGGTATCTGGCCCTTCGCCGGGTTCTTCTCGAAAGACGAGATGCTCGCGGCAATGTTCCAGCGCCATTGGTTCTGGGGTGCCTGGATGACCATGGTGGCTGGTCTGACCGCCTTCTATATGTTCCGCCTCTATTTCCTTGTATTCTGGGGAGAAGAGAATCCTCATTACAAAGAACATAAGCCTCACGATGCCCCCTGGCAGATGTCAGTGCCTTTGATTCTTTTAGCAGGAGTTTCAATCTGTGCAGGATGGATCCAGTTTGGTGAATTCGTGACATGGAACGGCGAACCATATCATATCCATATAGAGGCGCCAGTGGCATTCACGAGCCTCTTGGTGGCTGTAGTAGGTATAGCTCTCGCTGCTATCATGTATATGAAGAAAAACACTCTTCCGGAAAAGGCAAGAAATATGTGGCCCGCACTTTGGCAGGCAGCCAACCGTCGATTCTATTGGGATGAAATCTACATGTTTATAACCCATAGGATAATCTTCAACATCATCTGCCGAAGCATTGCATGGTTTGACCGTCACGTCATAGATGCAACTATGGATGGATTTGCGAAGATGACCCAGAGCCTTTCCTATCGCATCCGCGGAATGCAGAATGGCGAAGTGCAAAGCTATGTTGGGTGGTATATCAGTGGAGCTGTGGTCATCGCAGCGATAGCTTGGTTGTGCTTTGCATAGCCGGCTAAGCCGAGTCCCGGAATAACGCACTCAATTTTGATAAGCATACAATCGAGAAACGAATAACGAATTACGATAAACGAACAACTAACCTAATATCATGTTTGATAATATATTGATCTGGTTTGTGGTCATACCCATCGCGATGATGGCAGGTCTTGGACTGTGTCGCAACAGCGGCATCAAGGCAATCCGGGCCGTCATGGTGGTATGTTCCACGGTGCTCCTTGGCCTTGCGATCTGGCTTTGTTGTGATTTTCTACTCCAGAGAGAGAGAGGAGTCATGGATGAGATGCTGCATGTAGGGAGCTGGATGTGGTATGCTCCGCTGAATATCCATCTGGCAGTGGGTGTCGACGGTATTTCCGTTCTAATGATTCTGCTTTCGGCTATCATTGTCTTTGCCGGCACCTTTGCTTCATGGAAAATCGAACCCCTGCCAAAGAATTTCTTCCTTTGGTTTGCTCTTTTGAGCACAGGCGTTTTCGGCTTCTTCATCTCGATAGACATATTCACGATGTTTATGTTCTATGAAGTGGCGCTCATTCCGATGTATCTTTTGATTGGAGTGTGGGGCACGGGCCGTAAGGAATATTCAGCAATGAAGCTGACCTTGATGCTTATGGGAGGTTCGGCCTTCCTGATGCTCGGTTTGCTCGGCATCTTCTGGCACAGTGCACCGGAGGGGGGAGAACTGACCTGGAACATTTTGGAAATTGCCCAAAATAATTGTATCGATCCTAATTGGCAGTATATGCTCTTCTGCTTCACATTCGTGGGTTTCGGAGTATTGGGAGCTATGTTCCCCTTCCACACCTGGAGCCCTGACGGTCATGCCAGCGCCCCGACAGCCGTGTCGATGCTTCATGCCGGAGTGCTTATGAAACTGGGAGGTTACGGATGTTTCCGCATTGCCATATTCCTGTTGCCGCAGGCAGCCAATGAATTAGCATGGATATTCATTATCCTGACTGGTATCAGTATTGTCTATGGAGCCTTCTCAGCCTGTGTGCAAACAGATCTCAAATATATCAACGCCTATTCCTCGGTGTCACATTGCGGCATGGTGCTTTTCGCTATCCTGATGTTAAATGCCACTGCAATGACAGGCGCAATCATGCAGATGTTGAGCCACGGACTAATGACGGCCCTCTTCTTTGCTCTGATTGGTATGATCTACGGAAGGACCCACACCCGCGACATTCGTCAGATGGGCGGACTGATGAAGATTATGCCTTATCTTGGAGTTTGCTACATGATTGCCGGTTTCGCCTCGTTAGGTCTTCCCGGTCTCTCAGGATTTGTGGCGGAAATGACAATCTTCTTCGGAGCTTTCCAGGATGCAGACGTGTTCCATCGGATATTCGTAATTTGCTCCACCACTGCCATTGTAATCACGGCTGTGTATATCCTCCGGGTTGTGGGCAAATTGCTACTGGGTCCGGTGCAAGACGACCACCATTTATCGCTGACGGATGCCACATGGTTTGAACGTCTGGCTACAGTGACTCTGATTCTTTGTATTGCCGGCATCGGATGTTTCCCCAATTGGATCAATGAGGCAATCAACCATAGTTTCACACCTATAATCAATGCCCTTCAGGCAAGTGTGTTCTAATCGTTAAAACAAGAGACCAAGATGACTTATTCTCAGTTTGGACATATGATCCCCGAGATGATTATTCTCGGAATATTTATCGTGGTGTTTCTCTTCGACACTTTTTCAAATGAAAAGGGGAAGAAACTTCTTACCCCGTTGACCACCATTCTGTTTGGATTAGGCACGATCGCTATCTGGGTTACTCCTGCAAGCGGAGAGGCAGTATTCGGCGGAATGTATGTTAACGACACGGCTACCAATGCCATAAAGGCAATTCTGAATATAGGAGTGTTTATAGTGTTGCTTCAAGCCGCAAAATGGGTTAATAGTGACGATGCTATCGTGAGAAAGGGAGAATTTTATGAGCTTCTCCTTGTCACGGTGTTTGGCATGTATCTGATGGTTTCGGCACGCCATTTCCTGATTTTCATTATCGGACTTGAATCGGCTTCGCTGCCCTTGGCTGCATTGGTTGCCTTCAATAAAAGCAAATATGAGAGCAATGAGGCTGCAATTAAGTATATCATGACGGCTGTCTTTTCATCGGCGATCTTGCTGGTGGGTCTCTCCTTCATATATGCCTTCTCCGGAGGGTCGCTCTATTTCGACGATCTGGCTGTAACAATAAGTCAAGGACAGATGAGCGGACTTCTCATTGTGGCCTTGGCCTTTATGATTGCCGGCATAGGTTTCAAACTCTCTTTAGTGCCCTTCCATCTTTGGACAGCCGATGTTTATCAAGGAGCTCCGACAGCTGTGACCAGTTTCCTTTCAGTTGTATCCAAGGGCGCCGCAGCTTTTGCATTCTTCGTAATCTTCACCCAATGTTTCGGGGCCGTCTATTCCGATGCTTGGGAATGGATGATGTATGGAGTAATTATTCTGACCATCACTGTGGGTAACCTTTTTGCCATACGTCAGAAAAACATGAAGCGGTTTATGGCGTTCTCCTCGATCTCCCAGGCCGGATACATAATGCTTGGAGTCATGGCGGGAGAAACACTGGGTCTTTCGGCTTTGATGTTCTACGTGTTCGTTTATGTTGTCAGCAATCTTGGTGCCTTCCTGGTGATCAATACTATTGAAGAACAGAGTGGCTATCTCTCAATGGATGACTACAACGGCTTGCATAAGACCAATCCCTGGCTTGCCTTCACCATGACGCTTGCTATGTTCTCGTTGGCAGGTATTCCCCCCTTCGCCGGATTCTTCAGCAAGATACTTATCTTTACATCTGTTACCTCCACCAATTCCTGGGCACTTTATATGCTCGTGCTTGTGGCTTTGATCAATACAATTATTTCGCTCTATTACTATCTGTTGGTTGTGAAAGCTATGTGGATTAGCAGCGATGAACCCAAGGTTGCGGCCCTTAAGACCTTCCGTTGCGAAAAGGTTGGACTTTGGCTTTGTGTAGCCGGCATCGTATTCTTCGGTCTTGTGCCTTATATCTATCAATATTGCTACGATGCAGTTGTGAATTCCATTAAGGTGCTTGATGTAATAGTGCCTTGAAAAGCCTTACTATAGAAAACTATTTTTGAAATATTAAGAATAAAACATCGCAAGGGACTCCGGCTTTACGGGGTTCCTTCTTTTTTATACCGTTAAGAGTTTTTAGATCCTGGAATTTATAGTAAGAAAGTGGGAAGGTCTATTGCTCAATGAATTTTTGAAATGCAGGAGGAATGGGGGCCTCTATTTCGATTGGGATGTGGGAGACGGGATGCCGGAATTGGATTTTTTGAGCAAGCAGGGAGATAGAGCCATCGGGATTACTACGCCGCGCTCCATATTTTAGGTCGCCCTTCACAGGATGGCCCATTGCTGAGAACTGGGCCCTGATCTGATGTTTTCTCCCGGTTAAAAGTTTAATTTCCACAAGGGAATATCTCTCTCCGGTTGTTAACACTTTATATGATAAGACTGCTCTTTTTGCATCGGGGTCTTTTTCAGAGCTCAAGAAGGTTTTGTTGAGCCTTCCGTCGCTCTTCAGGAAATTTTCAAGAGTAGCCTCCTCCTTTTCCGGTTTTCCCTCCACGAGAGCCCAATAAGTTTTATGAATTTCTCCCTCTCGAAGCATCCTGTTAAGGCGTTCGAGTGCCTTGGATGTTTTAGCGAACACTACTAATCCGGCTGTGGGGCGGTCTATACGGTGCACAACCCCGCAAAAAACATTTCCACTCTTGTTGTATTTTTCTTTGAGATATTGTTTTACGGTTTCCGATAAAGGAGTGTCGCCGGTTTTGTCGCCTTGCACTATTTCGCCCGGTTCCTTAAAGACGATGATTATATGGTTGTCTTCGTAAAGAGGGGTCATGAGGGTAGGGAAAGTTTAAAGATGAAAATTGAAAGTAAAGAAAAATAAAGGCACATTCCGGAGGAAATGTGCCTTTGAGTGGCGGGGGCAGGACTCGAACCTGCGACCTTTGGGTTATGAGCCCAACGAGCT
>JAFLTU010000027.1 GCA_022509125.1 Muribaculaceae bacterium
AAGACCAAAAGGATGGCAATCGTGCTGATAAACCCTTTGTTCTGCATTGTTTTATTAGAATGTGTTAGATTAAAATTCGGTTAGTTTGAAAGCGGGGAAAGGCTCCCCGCTAATTTTCAACTTGCAAATATACACCAAATTTTTCAATGAATTTATCTGAGTGGCTGAAAAAGATACAATTTAGAGGCCCTATCCCATTTTTTGTTCAAAATTGAGAGGATTGGAAGGTTTGATCGAAAAAGCCGGAGAGTTTACTGTGGAAGCGGGTTTTGAAGGCGGTCGAGGGTTCTACGGAATGTCAGGAATAGGAGGATTGCTGCGCATAGAAGTGCCAATGAGAAGCTATAATAGACCCCGAGAGTCTGCATGTCGGCAAGGATTGCAAACAGCAGGAGTGAAGGAATTCCTACAAAGATATAACTGACCACAGATATCCATAGGAGGGGTTTGACATGCGCCGTGCCACGCAAGGCATTCACATAAGTGAGCTGGGTGCCATCGCAATATTGATATAACACGAGAGGGACCACCATCATTAGGGCATATTCCACCACATCGGCCTCGGGAGTAAAATAACCCACCATGTCGTTGGTAAAAAAGAAGAAAGCAAAAGAGGCGAAAGTGGCCAAAAGCAAGATAATATGAAGACCAACCTTAGTGACCCTCCTCACAGAAAGGAAATCCCCGCTGCCGGTGAAATTCGCCACCTTTATAGAGGTTGCCCACCCCAGGCTCAAATATATCATGAAACCCAGCTGACCTATAGTGTTCATCACCTGATAGGCTGCTAACTGCACTTTTCCAAACCAACCACTCACTACGGCCCCGAAAGTCCAAAGACCGCACTCTACCCCACTCTGCACCATGAGAGGATAGCTCGTGGTCCACACATTCATCTTCCGTTCTCTTCCCGATCCGGTCGTCATAGCCCCTATCCAATACTTCCGATATCTCCCGGAGAATGAAAACACCGCCACTATGGCCACTGCCGCTGCGCACCGGGATGCCAGAGTGCTCCATCCGGCACCCGCCAAACCAAGCTCCGGAAAACCGAGATTTCCGAATATCAACAGATAGTTGCCCAAGATATTAAGAAGATCGGCTCCAAGGATTATCCACATAGGGGTGGCTGTGTCGGTGAGGCCGTTGCAGGTCTGCTGCATACAGTTAAAAATCGACATCGGCAGCAAAGAGGGCAAAATTATCAGATAATATTGCCGGGCTATGGGAAGGAGATCTTCATCCTGGCCGGCATAGGGCAACAAAAAGAAAAGTCCCGACATAATGACAATGAAACCTAATGATATCCCAATGTTCACAATCAAAGATGCCCGAAGCATAACTCCCACTTCTTCATGCTCTTCTTTTCCATATAGAGCCCCGATCAAGGGGGTGACTCCTCCGGCAAATCCTAAAAGCATCACCACAGCCACCAGAAAAAGCGAATTCACGAAAGCCGAGGCTGCCAGCTCATTAAGGCCATAGGCTCCCACCATCATTGTGTCGGCGAAACTGACGGCGATAACTCCAAGTTGGGTGACTAAAACCGGAAAACCAAGTTTGAGTAATTCCGACGCTGTAGAAAAATAACTACGCTGACTATAAGTTATGCCTGCCTCCTCCATGGCCTTTTTTATATTTCCACCCTATTTTTTTGTCAGTCGACAATTAGTTTTTCATCTTTCTCATCATTGGTCTCAGACAGGGGTCGCGAGAGAGCCCCCAGGAGCGGACGATGGTGAAGGGTTTTATGTTTTTTTAGCCCCTCTTCCAATAGTTTCTTTCCTTTGGAATCTATGAAAGTTTCCACAAACTTTTCCCATATATAGTCTACGGCTTGAGAAGAGGGATGAACCAGGTCATCGGCATAGAAACGATAGTCGCGAAGATCGTCGGTGACAATCTCGAAAGCGGGAAAATAACGGCTGTCGGGGTTATTGACAACAATATCCTCTATAGACAACAATAAAACAGCCTTCGACCGAGCATTTCCTTCAAACCCATCTTTAAGGTGTCTCACAGGACTCACCGTGAAAATTGTCTTGATTCCCGGATATCTTTCCCTCAACATTGCAAGGACTTTTCCCCAGATCATAAAAATTTCATTGGTATTCACTCTTCTTCGGGAGAAAAAAGTCTGGGGTTGTTTATGACAATTGCCCACCACTTTTTTCTCGATGAGGCTAAAATAGCAGATAGACGTGCCAAAAGTCACCACCAGCTGCCCTCCCTCAGAAAGTTTTTCATGAATCAAACGGCTTTGGGTCAAGAATTCCTCTAGGGAGTCATCGCGGTTTCTCGAGGAAAAAGAGGAATCGAAGAAACTTGAATGCCAAATTCCGTTGTCTTGAAAAAGAGAGTTTTCAAATCTCTGAAGTCCATACTCGGAATCGGTCATCATAAACAAAGCCTCGGCAATGGAAAGAGGATTATAGAGAGTTCCGGCCGGGAGAAGAGCCTCCCAATCATGCTCATTCATCTTTTGGGCCATATTCTGGGAAAAGCACGAACCCAACAAAACTACAGGTTTAGCGGGATTTAACAAAAAATCCCCTTCCCTGGCCTTAAATTCTGTTCGAAATTTCACCGGCATGACCTTAGAATTTATTCAATGTTAAAATCCATTGGCTCTATTCATTCATTTCGAGGAGATGCTCAATCATTTCTCTGCTATTACTGAGGCGCGGCACTTTTCTTTGGCCTCCGAGTTTATGGTTGCCCGCCGTCTTTAGCCATTGATCGAAAAGACCCTTACGGGCATTCACAATTTCC
The DNA here is from genome assembly GCA_022509125.1 of Muribaculaceae bacterium. Classification (GTDB taxonomy): domain Bacteria; phylum Bacteroidota; class Bacteroidia; order Bacteroidales; family Muribaculaceae; genus Lepagella. The sequence continues at coordinate 2,773 of JAFLTU010000027.1, forward strand.
GGGGCTGCCAAGAATATATTTCCTTTGCGCTTTGCGTCGTAGTCGGAATTAAGTTTTCGGAGTTCAGCATCGAGAGTCTGTATGAAAGCATCGATATTGGCGGGAGGAGTTTCCCATTCAATTAGCCATTGATGGCGTCCTTTGATGTCGCCATGGGCATAAAGGGGCGCCGCTGTGTAATTAAGAATTCGGGCCCCGTGTTGCTGGCAAGCGTTGGCCACCCCCCTTTCGGCGTTATCTTCCATTAACTCCTCTCCAAAAGCATTTATGAAAGCCCCGGTGCGCCCCACTATTCTGATTTTCACAGGGTCGACAGATTCAACTCTGACAGTGTCTCCAAGCCGATAACGCCAAAGACCATTGCTTGATGAGATCACCATCTCATAGGTCTTTCCGGGGGTTACCTCCCATGCCGGCAAAGGTCTTTGCGACTCTTCTCCCACCGGGATAAACTCATAGAAAACATCCCGGTCTATAATCAAGAGCATGGCGGGGTCGTCAGGGTCGTTTTGCACTGCGAAAAATCCTTCGGAAGCATTATAGGTTTCCACAAAATTCATATCAAGCCCACGCGTGAGGTCTTTATATTCTTCACGATAGGGTTCAAAGGATATTCCTCCATGGAAGAAGACTTCCAGACCTGGCCATACATCTTTGAGACTATGCGCCTTATTATGTTCCACAACCTTCCTCAAGACCGTTAGAAACCATGAAGGGACCCCGGAAATATTGGTGACATACTCGCGGGATGCCTTTTCCACCAAAGCCGGCAGTTTCTTGTTCCAATCAGGCAGAAGGGCAGTTTTCTTATCTGGCACTCTTACTAGTTCAGCCAGAGGAGTGATACGGTTGATGAGAGTGGCACTGAGGTCGCCGACATGGACATCTCCACCCACAATTCCCAGAGTGTTGGCAAAAGAACCTCCAAGAATAAAACCTTTACCGGCAAACATATGGCTTCGGGGATTATTGTTGAGATAATGGGCCACGGCATCCTCGCCTCCCCTGTAATGATTGCCTCGAAGGGAATCGCCGGTTATAGGCAGATATTTTGATTTACCCCCCGATGTGCCCGACGATTGCGCGAAATCTTTGCACACTCCCGGCCAAAGAAGGTCGCCCTGGCCCTTCACCATCCTCAAGACATCTCGCCTGATATCTTCATAGTGCACCAGGGGAACTCTTTCTACATATTCCCTGTAGGGGTCCGAAGAATGTATGATATCTTTAAATCCATATTTACTGCCTACGTCAGTATGGACCGCTCTGTGAATATTTTCTATTAACACTTTTTTCTGCAACTCTTCCACATTTCCACGCCAAGAGAGAGTGCGACGCGCGAGCTGGCAGAAACGATTCCTTACTATGGGGGTAAAGTCTATCCTCATAAATTTTTTATTCCTTTATTCAGGACCCGGATGGGAGAGCAACCGGAACCCTGTTTTTAATTTTTCTTATCTGAACAGTAAGCATAACAGCCGTCACAAGTGCAGCTGCAAAGTCACATACCGGGAAACAAGACCAAACTCCGTCAAGCCCGAATCGAGGAGGAAGGATAAGGAGCATCGGAATCATAAAAATGATCTGGCGAGTCAGAGATAGGAAGACTGCCCTTCCCGCCATTCCGAGACTCTGGAAAAAATTTGTTCCCACTATTTGAAAACCAACCATCCAAAATGTGATAGTTGTTATTCTGAGACAATTCACGGCACACGTGATTTGAGCCTCATCCTGCATGAAGGCCATGGCTATTATGCGGGGATTAAAGGCCCCTACAAGACTCCCGATTGAAGTGACGCATACTCCACACACAATTGCGAGCCTCAGAGTGGCAAAGAGACGTGAGTAACGTCCCGATCCATAGTTATAACCCAAAATAGGTTGCATACCTTGGCATATTCCTATCACTATCATCACAAAAATAGTGACAAATCTATTAAAAACCACCACCGAAGCTATGGCATCATCTCCTCCATAGCGCAATAGTGAATTATTTACTATAGCATTAATGGCTGAGCCGGCAACATTTATAAGGAAAGGAGACATACCTATATAAAGGATAGCCCTTATCACCTTCCAATCGAGCTTGAAAGTGCCCCTGACAAAATGCAAAGTTGTATCTTTTCGGAAAAAGTGACCCATCACAAAGAAAGAAGTGACGAGCATGGAAATATCTGTGGCAATTGCCGCCCCCTTTATTCCCCATTTGAATCCGAACAAAAAAAGGGGAGCCAATATGGCGTTCATTCCGGCCCCTATAAGATTTGTATACATTGCCTTGCTCGGATATCCCGTGGCCCTCATAACATTATTATAAGAAAAGGTGAGGTTCATCAACACCATACCCGGCAAAATCCAAAGCATGAATTCCCTCGCATAAGGCAATGAATTAGGAGAAGCACCGAATATTTTTAATATTGGGGTAATGAATATTGCAAAAAGAGATATATAAGTGATTCCTATGCAAATAGTCAACTGCACCGAGTTTCCGAGAATCACTTCGGCTTGGCGACGGTTGTCCTGACCCATCACGATGCTAATCCGCGTTGCTGCTCCTGCCCCAATGAGCATACCGAGAGCTGTGCCAAGGTTCATCACAGGGAAAGTAACGGCAATTCCACTCACGACGTTGGGGTCGTCGATCGCATGCCCTATCACGATAGAGTCAATGATATTATAGACAGCCATCACCACTGTTCCCACCACAGCCGGAAGGCTATATTTGAGAAGCAGTCTCCACACCTTGGCATTGCCTAATTCCTGAAGACGCTCCTGCGGGGTTTGAGTAATGGCGCTTTGGGGCATTTTACATATTATTTTTGCAAAATTACTTATTACCCTTTATAGCACAAAATTTGGCAACTCCAATAAAAAAGACGCTCATCGGAGCGTCTTCTATATATTATTGGAATTTATATTACTCGTCGAAAATATTGCCATCGAGTTCTGCGCTTTCAGGTGTGAAGTTGCATATTCTCCAAGCATAGGCAGCCAACATAGCGCCGACGCAGGGACCTACAACCATCACCCAGAAATTGCACCATGAAAGGGCGTTGGGATTGAAAATAGCCGGACCGAAGCTACGGGCAGGGTTAACTGAGCAATTGTCTACCGGAATACCTACTATATTTACAAGGCCGAGAGCAAGACCAATGGCGATGCCGGCAAATTTACCATAACCTTTCTTTGAATCAGTGGAACCAAGCACCACGAAAACGAAGAGGAAAGTCAAAACTATTTCAGAAACTAGGGCCATCCATGCAGTTGCACCCGGTTGAAGAACATTGGCTGCATATTGCACTTCTGTGACTCCGGCTACGACAGCTCCATCCACAACAGCCTTAGCTGCCGGCATTGCCTCGCCGTAGGTGCCGTCGATTAGATAAGTGATACCACCGAAAGCATAGGGATATCCATCAGAACTAAACTCCACAAGAAGCCAAAGGAACCATGCACCAACGGTTGCACCAATCAACTGAGCTATTACATACCACACAAAATCCTTCACATTCATCCTTCCGGAGATAAACATGGCGAAGGAAACAGCCGGATTCACATGGCAGCCTGAGATGTTGCCTATAGCATAACAGAGGCAGAGAAGCACTAATCCGAAGCATAGACCGATGCCCAATACTCCTATCGAGGGGCCGGCCAACACAGCACTTCCGCAGGCCAATAAAACCAGGAACATAGTGCCCAGTCCCTCTGCGAAATACTTTTGAATACTATTCATTTTTATTGTTTTTTAGGTTATTGTTGTTTCATGGTTAGGCTTGCGTTTCTACGCCCTCTGCCCTTGAAAAAACAAAATTAATTAATTTCTGACAATCACCAAACCTCAATATAAATATTTTGACTATAAATGTTTTTAAACAATATAACCTAGCAGTTTTTTCACCCTCAAAAGGGCAACTCCGGAGAGCGAGCCGTAACCTATTTCTTCGTCCAATTCAAAGGCCCGGAGCAAGCATCTGCCACAAAGCGATGCCCACACTCACAGAGACATTTAGCGAATGTTTCACCCCATGTTGCGGTATTTCCAATACCAGGTCACTGAGATCTACAATCTCTTGATTTACACCCTCCACTTCGTTTCCTGCCACCAAAAGATACTCCTCACCCTCTTTTATAGAAAATTGATTTAGGGGAAGACTCGAATGTGTCTGTTCAAGCACACATATCTTCACTCCCCTTTCTTTCATTTCCCTGACTGCTGTCAAAGCATCCTCCCTATAATCCCATCTGACGCTTTCTTCTGCCCCAAGTGCAGTTTTGGAAATCTCCGGATGGGGAGGACGTCCGGTGATCCCACACAAAAACAATTTTTTTACAAGAAAGGCATCACAGGTGCGAAACACAGCGCCGACGTTATACATCGACCTCACATTATCAAGCAAAACCGCCACTGGCCGCTTCTCTATCTCCCGATATTGGCCTAGGCTGCATCGAGTCAATTCTATAATATTCTTCTTTTCCCTATCCAAATTTTGTAACCCACTAAATAAAACTTCTATCTAAACTCACTACTCCCTATCAACTCATCTCCAGCATCCTCTCAATTGGCCGCAGAGCCTTGGCTGCAATTTCTTCATCCACGATTATTTCGGGAGCCTCGTCGCGAAGACATTCATAAACTTTGCGGAGGGTATTGAGTTTCATGAAGTCACATTCATTGCATTGACATTCGGAATCTTCAGCCGGGGCGGCCAGAAAAGTTTTTTGCGGACATTTTTTTCTCATCTCGAAAAGGATGCCACTTTCTGTGACCACAATATATTCTTTTGCATCATCATTTTGGGCGAAATCAAGGAGTGCGGCTGTGGAGCCTACTTTATCAGCTATTAACTGCAGGGGGCGTCGACATTCGGGATGAACCAAAATCTTGGCACCGGGATGTTCCCTCTTCATATCTATAATCTTTTGGATTGAAAAACGATCATGGACATGGCAGGCCCCATTCCAGAGGAGCATCGAGCGTCCGGTGACGCTATTAATATATTCACCGAGATTATGGTCGGGACCAAAGATTATTTTTTCATCTTCGGGGAGTTGTTCCACTATCTTACGCGCATTGCCCGAAGTGACTACTATGTCAGTAAGGGCTTTCACAGCTGCCGATGTATTGACATAGCTTACAACAGTGTGGTCAGGATGAGCCTCTACAAATTCTTTGAATTCCACGGGATCACAACTATCAGCGAGCGAGCAGCCGGCCGCGGAGTCGGGAATCACCACTTTTTTGTCGGGACAAAGTATTTTGGCTGTCTCTCCCATGAAATGGACACCACACATAACTATCATGTCGGCATCGGTTTTGGCTGCCTGGCGAGCCAGGGCAAGCGAATCTCCTATAAAATCCGCTATCTCCTGGATTTCATCGCGCTGATAATAATGGGCCATAATCAAGGCCTTTTTCTCCTTTCGGAGTCGGTTTATCTCTTCGCGAAGCCATTTTTCCTCATCGGCTGCTGAGACTTCTTTATTTGTTTTGAGCTTTCCCGGCTCAAGTTTTTTTTCTTGAAGGGCCATCCTCGCCTCCTTTTTTATTTTTCAGTATATTTTAAATTTAAAATTTTAATAAAAACCAACATCAACAATAAAGGGTGTAGAAAACTAAGATAACTTTTTTCAAATTTATTTGCTTTTTTGAGTTATCGAGATTTAAACGGGGGTTATCTACAAGCCATTCTTTTACAATTTATTGATTATAAAGTTTTTACTAAAATTATACACATGTTGTAGATAACTGCAAATTTAATAAATTCTTAAAGTGGAGAGGAGAAAAAAGGTAGAAAAAGTTTAGAAAACAGTTTTTAAATTCAGAGAGAATAAATTTTGTTAAAAGGCAAATCTGCATATATGGCTAAAGAATTTAAACCTCCAAATTTGGGTCATATATTTTGTATCAGAGAATTCCACAGGTAATCTACCTCTTTTCTACAGGTTATCTACATATATTTTTTTAATCAAACTTTTTATAGAGCGTTGATATAGACCGCGCGTGAAACTTCGGGAGTAATTGGAATATAGGCTCCGAAAGTCGCACCCTTGTTTTGATGGACTTTACAAACCATCCGATCTATATCAGGATTCTCAATGCCGAGTTGGGAGAAAGTAACGGGCATTCCCAGGGATTTGAAAAATGTTTCGAATTTAGTTCTTGCTTTTTGTGCTATATCCTTGATGGAACCGGAGTTAGCTTCGATGTCAAACACATTGGTTCCTAAAGAGGCGAGACGTTCTGGTTTGTGCTCGATGATATATTTCATATAAGCCAGAAGAATAACGGAAAGTCCGGCCCCATGAGCCACTCCGTAAAGGGCCGAGATTTCATGTTCAAGGCCGTGGCATCCCCAGTCTTCCACTTTCCCACATCCGCAGATGCCGTTGTGGGCAAGAGTTCCGGCCCACATTATATTGGCCCTGGCGTTATAGTCGCGTGGAGAATTCATCACAATAGGAGCATTCTTGATAATGGCTTTCAAAATTCCCTCGCTCACTCGGTCGGAAACATCGGCTCCATCAGTAGGGGTAAAATAGCGTTCAAGAATATGAGCCATCATGTCAACTATTCCGCAGGCTGTCTGATAGGGAGGAAGACCATAAGTTAATTCCGGGTTCATCAAGGCAAATTTAGGACGCAGGACATAGTCTGTGCGGATAGAAATTTTTGTGAGACTATCCTCTTTGGTGATAACGGAATTTCCGGAACCTTCACTTCCTGCCGCAGGAATAGTAAGAACCACTCCTATAGGAAGTGCCTTTTGTGGAACCGCCTTACCGGAAAAAAAGTCCCAGAAATCACCATTATACTCCACCCCTGCGGCGATTGCTTTGGCTGTGTCGATCACGGAGCCTCCTCCTATAGCGAGAATACCTGTGAGACCTTCCTCTCTACAAAGTTTTATACCCTCCCTGACTGGCCCATCTGTAGGATTTGGTTGAATGCCACCGAATTCATAGAATTTGATTTCATTCTCTTTTAAGAGATTTTCGATTTCATCGAGAAGACCGGATTTTTTTGCCGATGCCTGGCCGAAGATTAGCAGGATTCTCTCTCCAAGAAGTTCTTTAGAGAGGCTTCCTGCATTTTTTTGAGCTTCGCGACCAAAAATATATCTTGTTGGTGTGAAAAATCTAAAGTCGTTCATAGAAGATAGTTTAATTTAGATAGATGATATGTTTATTCAATATTAATACTCTTTTTTCCCAGGAGGAAAGAAGAGTTTCATTATTTTTTTAACCCAGGTCTCTGAATTTGTAAATTTAAAACAAATTAAAAAAATAACCAAATAAGGAGAAAGAGGTTTAATATTGAAAAAAGAAAGACCACTACAAATCGGAATTAAGATCTCAGTGGAAAATTTAATTAAAGAAGATCGACATTTCAAAATGCAGAGAAGAAATCAATTGTCAATATAGATTTTTTAAAATAAATTTGAATGGGAAAAATTTAGATGACGACTTTGGGTAATAGGGAGCGGAATCATTATATTTGTCGAATCGGAGAATGAGATCACCCAAGAATTTTTCAGAGCTTTCAGAGGATTTCGGGGCATATCTTCTTTTAGAGAAGGGTCTGTCGGAAAATACGGGAATCTCGTATCTCAACGACGTTAGACACCTCGGGGCATTTCTTGAATCTCTTGGGATAGAAATCACGGAAGTTGCTGAAACCGACCTCCATCAGTTTTTATCGCTTCTTCACGATCTGGGGATTTCGGCGCGTTCCCGTGCTCGGATTCTTTCGGGGATAAAATCGTTTTTTAATTTCCTTATGATTGAGGGTTATCTCGAAGCCAATCCCTGTGATCTTATAGAATCCCCTCAGCTTCAAAGGGAACTTCCCGATGTTTTAAGTCTTGAGGAAATAGACTCGATGATAGCTGCAATCCCTTCGGGAAAAGAGGAGAGTCTTCGCAACTATGCGATCATAGAGACTCTTTATGGGTCAGGATTAAGGGTTTCGGAGCTCACGGAGGCTCGTATCTCTAGGCTCGATCTCGGGGAACGTCTTCTCATAGTGGAGGGAAAAGGGAGCAAACAGAGGATTGTGCCAATATCTCCGGTGGCAGCCGATCTTATCGGACAATGGCTCATAGAACGGGGACGTATGAGAGTTAAACCGGAGGGTCAGGATATAATTTTCCTCAACCGACGGGGAGGTCCCCTCACGAGAGTGATGATATTCTATATTGTCAAGCAACTGGCGCAATTAGCAGGTATCAAAAAGAATGTGAGCCCCCATACTTTGCGCCATTCTTTTGCGACCCATCTTCTGGAGGGGGGCGCCAACCTAAGGGCAATACAGGAAATGCTGGGACATGAATCCATCTCCACCACTGAGCTCTATCTTCATTTCGATCGGTCTCGGCTGCGTCGCGAACTACTGGACCATCACCCCCATTACACAAAACTTGGATCAAAAACTTGAGATAACAAAAACAAATGGTAAATTTGCCATTTAAAACCATAAAACACCAAATCACCATCCATGTCAGACACAAATGTTAAAGAAGTAGACAAAATAGTGGTCAGATTTTCGGGCGACTCGGGAGATGGCATGCAGCTTGCGGGCAACATATTTTCGAATGTGTCGGCCGGGGCCGGCAACATGATATCGACATTTCCTGACTATCCGGCCGAAATCAGAGCACCCCAGGGTTCATTGAGCGGAGTCTCCGGTTTTCAGGTAAGTGTTGGCAAAGAGGTGCACACTCCGGGAGACCTGGCCGACGTGCTCGTAGCCATGAATCCCGCTGCATTAAAAACCAACCTTAAATACCTTAAACCCGGGGGCATTATCATCTGCGACCTTGACTCTTTCACCGAAAGCAATCTCAAGAAGGCACTTTATAAAACCGACGATCCGGTCAGTGAGTTGGGAATCGATCCAGACCATTTACTGCTGGTGCCGATGACAACTCTTCTAAAACACACCTTGGCAGATTCAGGACTCGATAATAAGAGCATTATGAAATGTAAAAACATGCTCGCCCTGGGTCTTGTTTGCTGGCTTTTCGACCGTCCTTTAGAAAAAGTAGAATCGAAACTGAAGGCAAAGTTTGCAAATAAGCCGGCCATCTATGAAGCCAATGAAAAGGCTCTGACAGCAGGCTGGGACTATGGGCATAACACCCATGCAGGCGTGCCCACTTATCGTATCGAGACCTATGAGACAAAACCGGGCACTTATACCGATATCAATGGTAACACGGCCACAGCTTGGGGGCTGATAATGGCGTCGGAAAAGAGCGGCCGACCCCTTTTCTTGGGTTCATACCCAATCACCCCTGCCACCGACATACTTCATGAACTTGCCAAGCGCAAAGACCTTGGAGTAAAAGCCTGCCAGATGGAAGACGAGATAGCAGGCGTTTGCTCGGCGATCGGAGCCTCCTATGGAGGACACCTGGCAGTGACTACCACCTCGGGTCCCGGCCTTGCTCTTAAGAGCGAGGGCATCGGACTGGCTGTTATGGCTGAATTGCCTCTGGTGGTGGTCGACGTCCAAAGAGGAGGTCCTTCCACGGGGCTTCCCACCAAAACCGAGCAAACCGATCTTATGCAGGCCCTTTACGGAAGAAACGGAGAGAGTCCCTTATGTGTCGTGGCTGCCACAAGTCCCACCGATTGTTTTGATATGGCCTTTGAAGCATCCCGAATAGCAATTGAACATATGACTCCAGTGGTGCTTCTCACCGACGCCTACATCGCCAATGGCTCCTCAGCCTGGAGAATACCCGAAGAGAAGGATTTCCCGGAAATAAAACCCCATTTCGTGAGCGGCGACCAACTTGAGCAGGGATGGAAGCCTTATCATAGAGATGAAAAGACAAGAGTGAGATATTGGGCTCTTCCCGGCACAGAGGGGGCAATGCATCGCGTGGGAGGTCTTGAGAAAGACTATGACACTTCTGTAATCTCAACCGACGGACCCAACCATGAGCGTATGGTCAAGACGCGTAGAGAAAAAATAGCACGTATCGCAGATGATATTCCGGCTCTTGAAATTGAGGGTAACGCCAATTCCGACACAATCCTTGTGGGATGGGGAGGCACCTACGGCCATCTTTTGACAGCCTGCAGCGAACTAAATTCCGAGGGAATCCCGATGGCCTTAGCTCAATTCCGCTATATCAACCCATTGCCGGCCAATGCCCTCGACGAGCTTAGAAGATATAAGAATATAATTGTGGCGGAATTAAACACAGGAATGTTTGCCGATTATCTCCAGATGCATCTTCCGGGCAAAGAGATTAAGAGAATTAATAAAATTGAGGGTCAGCCTTTCCAGGTGAATGAAATCAAGGAGGCTGCCAAAAAACTTTTAGAGACAGAGGAGCTATGACAACGTCCTATACACCCACTGATTTCAAGAACGAGCAAGCGGCACGTTGGTGTCCGGGCTGCGGCGACCATGCCATATTGAACACCCTTCATAAAGCGATGGCCGAGTTGGGCGTGTCGCCGAAAGACACTGCTGTGATTTCGGGCATCGGCTGCTCCTCCCGCCTTCCTTATTATATGAACACCTATGGGATGCACACAATCCATGGGCGAGCGGCTGCGATCGCCACAGGGCTTAAAACAGCGCGGCCCGATCTGACGGTATGGCAGATTTCCGGCGACGGCGACGGGCTTGCGATTGGAGGCAACCATTTCATCCATGCCCTTCGGCGTAACATCGACATCAACATCCTTCTTTTCAACAATAAAATCTACGGATTGACAAAGGGACAATATTCCCCTACATCCGACCGGGGTTTCGTCTCCAAGTCCTCTCCTTATGGCACCACTGAGGATCCTTTCCTGCCCGCCGAGCTCGTGTTTGGCTGCCGTGGAAAGTTTTTTGCTCGGAGTATCGACGTGTCTCTCGACACAAGCCGTGAAATCATGGTGGCGGCTGCTCGCCATAAAGGAGCCGCTGTGGTGGAAATCCTCCAGAACTGTGTGATTTTCAACCAAGGTATCCATTCCCTCTTCACCGATAAAGAGACAAAAGACGACCACGTGATTCATCTTGTGGCCGGAGAAAAGATGATTTTTGGAAAGGAAAAAAAACGTGGATTGGTGCAGGAAGGTTTCGGGCTCAAAGCTGTGACCATCGGGTCGGATGGCTACACCCTTGATGATATTCTGATTCACGATCCCCATTGCGAAGACGACAACCTCCAACGTCAGCTGGCACTTATGGATGGCAGAGAATTACCTCTGGCCACAGGCGTTATCAGGGATGTTGCCGCTCCGACTTATGAGTCGGATGTGGAAGCGCAGATGCAGGAGGTAAAATCCAAAAAGGGTTTCACCTCGCTACGCGATATGATCTTGAAGACACATGAGACTTGGGAGAATTGAGAGTGAAAAAGTGGAAACTTAGACACAGAAACTCAAAACTTACAATTCAGGATTAAGAACCCTTAATCTGCACAAAAATCTGTTTTTAGTGCATAAATTTGCAAAAAATTTCATCAATTGATTTTTTTTATATTACTTTGCACCGGAAAATAAGGGTATTAAGTAAAAACACTTAAACTAAACCTCAGAAATTATGAATGATATTGAAGAAAGAGTGAAGGCTATCATCGTCGACAAACTCACAGTAGACGAGAACGAAGTTACACCGACTGCAGAATTCAGCAAAGATCTTGGAGCAGACTCCCTCGACCAGGTGGAGCTCATCATGGAATTCGAGAAAGAATTCGGCATCACGATACCCGATGAAGAAGCAGAGAAGATCACCACTGTAGGTGACGCTGTGAAATATATCGAAGAACACTCTAACTAAAAAACACCACGCCGGGGTATTCCCCCGGCTTATCCTTTAAAGATGGAATTAAAAAGAGTTGTAGTCACAGGTCTGGGTGCGCTCACGCCGTTGGGCAATGATGTAGAGACGACCTGGAAAAATGCTGTGGAAGGGGCAAGCGGAGCTGGTCCCATCACGCATTTCGACTGTTCGAAATTCAAGACCCAGTTTGCATGTGAGATAAAAGATTTCGATCCTTCGAAATTTTTCGATCGTAAGCAGGCACGGACCCTTGACCTCTACGCAATGTATGCGTTGGTAGCCGCCAATCAGGCCATAGAAGATGCGAAATTAGACGACGAGAATCTGGATAAAAACCGTATCGGAGTGATTTTCGCAGCCGGCATCGGCGGTTTGCACACCTTCGAAGAGGAGGCAGGCTATTTTGCGCTCCATGGCAATGAGCAAGGACCCAAATACAACCCTTATTTCATTCCGAAAATGATTTCGGATATCGCTGCCGGACATATATCCATCGAACATGAGTTCCGTGGCCCTAACTTTGGGACAGTTTCGGCATGTGCTTCGTCAAACACGGCGCTGATCGATGCCTTCAATCTTGTCAGACTCGGACAAGCCGATGCCATAGTGACAGGAGGAGCGGAAGCAGCAATATTCCCTGCGGGAGTAGGCGGTTTCAACTCAATGAAGGCCCTCTCGACACGCAACGACGATCCGAAGAGCGCCTCTCGCCCGTTCTCAGGAAGCCGCGACGGCTTCGTAATGGGAGAGGGAGCGGCTGCTTTGGTGCTTGAAGAGCTTGAGCATGCCAAAGCCCGCGGCGCTCACATATATGCTGAAGTGGCCGGCGGAGGAATGAGTGCCGACGCCCACCATATCACGGCTACTCACCCTGAGGGGCTCGGAGCCTGTCTTGTGATGGAAAATGCCCTCAAGGATGCCGAAATGAAACCCGAAGAGATAGATTATATCAATCTCCACGGCACTTCGACGCCTCTTGGCGATATCAGCGAGGAAAAGGCCATCAAGAAAGTGTTTGGGAAACATGCCTACGACATGAACTTGAGTTCAACGAAGTCGATGACCGGCCATCTTCTTGGAGCAGCCGGAGCGGCAGAGGCTGTCTTAAGTGTCAAGGCAATCCAAGAGGGTATAGTGCCCCCCACCATCAACCATGAGGAGGGCGACAACGATCCCGATATCGACTATAACCTGAATTTCACATTCAATAAGGCCCAGAAACGCGACATCAATGCAGTGCTTTCCAACACCTTCGGCTTTGGAGGCCACAACGCAGCCATCATATTCAAAAAATATAAGGAATAACGGTCACGTTTAGAGATATCAGAGGGTGCGCCGATTTTTTGACGCACCCTTTTTTGAATAATAAGCCTATGAATATTTTCAATAGAATCTTGTTAACATTATGTGTCGCCACGATATGTATGTTGGCAGGCGCTTGCTCCAAAGAGGAGGATATGAGAATGCCGGATGATATTCTAGGCGTCTGGACTCCTTCGGCCGACACATATCTCGAATTCTCAACCAACAATTCTGTCTATCGCCTTCAGATAGAGGAAGAGGGCGGAGAGAGTTTCGGACAGTTCTATCGCGATGTCTACTATTACGAGCCCGGTTATAATTTGGTGGTCTATCTGTCGTCGAGCCACACTGCGGCCGTCTATAAGATTGTGGAACTATCAGAAAGCTATTTCACCTGGTGTTGGGTGGAAGATATCGAAGCAACTTCGGCCGATAGCATCGGCCAGGTGATAGGCCAGATCATCAACCAGGCCCAGGAGGGTTTTAAACTAGACCCCGCTCTTTATCAGACTTTCAGAAAGATCTCCCAAGAGCAATATTTCTCAATCCTTGAGAACCTTAACATCGACTATCCTTGGTGACCATAAGGTTTAACACCGAGGGTAATTAATACAAAAGATAATCGGGTTTTTTATTAAATTTGCGATAAATCGTTATCAATTAGCCATGATACTTTATGTAGTTGGATATATGGCATCCGGGAAAACCACCTTCGGCGAGGCATTGGCAAGGAAACTAAACATCCCCTTCATAGACCTTGACCAATATATTGAAGAGAAGGAGGGTAAGACTGTCAGCGAGATTTTTGCTTTGAGTGGGGAGGAGGGGTTCCGCGCTCTTGAACGCCAACATCTTGAAAAGGCAACTGAGGAGAACCCCACGAGTGTCATGGCCTGTGGCGGAGGGACCCCTTGTCATTTCGACAACATGGGATATCTAAATAATAACGGGGTAACGATTTTTTTGGAGACCTCCACTCCGGTTTTGATTTCTCGTCTGCAGGCCGAAAACGGCCGGCGTCCTCTTATGGCGGGAAAGAGTGATGAAGAGATTCGCCAAAAAGTGTTGACACAGCTTTGCGAACGCCTCCCCCATTATATGGAGGCCAAACTCAAATGGCAAGGGGATGATTTGGAAACGGCAGAGCAGATTGAGGCTAATGTCTCTACATTTGTAGCTTCCTATCCATCGCTTTTCAGAGACCTTTGAAAAGTGATGGTTTGAATTTATAGGAAAATAAGTATTAATAGGCAATAAGGCGTTTAGAGCGGTTTGAGAGAGCCGTTCTTTGAGATTTCGGGAGTGAGAGATAATAGTCTTTCCACTCCCCTCTTCTTTTCTCAATGATAGAGGCGATAGAATCTTCTTTTTCGGCAAGCCAGGTATCATCTCTGAATTTTCTCAGATTTTTAATTACCATCAAAGCCTCTCTCCCCTCATAGAATGTGGAATCGGCCAGGGTGAAAGATCCCGGCAACAGCGTGTCGTAGGGAAATTTCTGCAGAATGATATGAGCGAGCTCCAGGGCCTTAACAGAGTCTCCCCTTTCCAATAACCATCGGGCTCCAAGCCAGAGCTGACCTCGGTATCTGACACTCTGGTCGGCAATCAGAGGATCTACATAATGAGGCTTGATTTCAAGAGCGGAGAGTTTATCCATTTCCCGAAGGATTTCCCGATCCATTGATAGGGCAAGAATTGAATCGGAAATCCAGGGGGCATAGATTCTTCCAAATAGAGCCTGCCGGAGAGCTGGCTGCAGACCCCTTGAAAAGGAATTGTCGCCGAAATAGGGAAAATATAATGGTTTAGGATTTGGGGCTTCTATCTGGGATGCCATTAAGTCGAGTAGCATCAGCTGCCGGAAAGGCAGATAATAACTTCCACCCGAAAGATCCCTGAGATTGAGGATGACCGAGTCGCCGGAGGAAGAGGGAAGAGTTACGCGTGAGGCAGGGAAATGAGGGAAGGATTCGCGGAAATCAGGAGAAGCGTAGAAATTCTTAAGAGCCTCAGCAAGGGGCATCGGCGTTGCCATAGAGTCGTTGGGAATACGAGTAATCACAAAAGCCCCATAAGAGATTTGGGGAGTGGCGGATAAGGTTGACACTCCACGCTCCCCCTGTTTCTTTAGATTAGCCACGTAAGAAGGCAGGGATAAATAAGTGACGTCTACCACCGAGTGGGTTCCCTTCTCCCGATAATCCATTTCAGAGGCATACCAAAGGGGAAATGTAGCATTATCCCCATAAGAGAAAATTATCGAAGGGATTTCATAATCGAAGAGAGAGGAGGCGTAAAATAGAGTCTCAAAACGGTTGCGTCGGTCGTGGTCGTCGAAATTTTCAGCAGCCATAAGAGCCGGGGGAGAAAGAGCGACTACCGCAGCGGACGTAGCTACAATAATGGAGGTTTTTTTATTAGGGAGATTCCCCCTTTTAAGGTTTTCATTTCGGAGAGTCTTGGCATTTAACTTGAGGAAGAGAAAAATAAGAGCCAGCATTCCGGCTGCTATCCACATGGTAAAAGCCATATAGGAGACAAGAAAGGTATAGTCTCTTTCTCTTGGCTCTCCGGGAGCTTGATTAAGATAGGCCACGATAGCCAGACCCGTCATTAGAAAAAGCAGGAAAATGAGGCTGAGGAGCCTTCTGGAATAGCGGCCGCTGCAGATGAGCCACAAGATTCCGAGAAGCCCAAGCGCAAAAGGAATTGCGAAATAATGGTTTCGTCCCGGATTATTCTGTCCAATTTCCGAGGGCATCTCCCGAGTGGATCCAAGCCAGCGGGAGTCGATAAAGGGGATACCTGTAAGGAAATTGCCATGTTCGATTTCACCCATGGAAGGATAATCATTTTGGCGCCCTATGAAATTCCAGAATAAATAACGCAAATACATGTAATAGGCCTGATAAGCCAAGAAAAATCGAAGGTTTTGGATGTAGGTGGGCCTATAAGAGAAAGCCTCGCGTCGGAGGCCCCCTTTATTAAGCAAAGGCTGCGGATGACCCGTGGAATCAATTGTCTCTGAAACAGCCACACGCTCCATATTTTCTTTAGTCATTCCGGCCCAATCGGCATAAGCAGAGATATCGGCCCCCTTTCTTGAGGTCATTCTTGGCAGCCACATATCGAGTTCCGGAGTCAGTTTTTGTTGAAATTCATAATCCGCTATGACATATCCATGACCCCTTTGCGAAATTTCATTATTAAGAAGAGAGTCGAGAGGAGTCAACATTCCGCTTCGATAATTGAAAATTCCTTCGGAAAAGACCGGAGAATAGAGAGCCTTCCCTTTTTCGAGGATATATCGGGAATATAGAGGTTTTCCCTCCACGAATTTTTCCATGAAAAGGGGTTGGGAATATGGCGTGTGTCCATAAATGAGAGGCGAAGAGGGATATTGGTCGCGGTTTATATAAGCTGCAAGAGCAAAAATATTGGAGGGGGCCCCTTCATTCATCGGGGTGTAGGCCGAGGCTCTTATCTGAAAAATTGCGAAGGAGGAAAAGCCAAGGAAAAGGAAAGAAAACATCCAGACCCCGATCCAGGCAGTTTTTCTATATGGGATAAGACATAAGGCAACAATGGCAGCTCCCGCCACTAATACGCCGAAAAGAATCTCTCCGGAATTATATGGCCAACCCAGACGATTGACAGTAAAAAGTTCAAATACTCCGGCTCCGAATAGCATTCCCGGCATAAATCCCATTAGTATAAAGCCGATGCCAACAGCGGCAGCTCCAACCAGGAGGAGAACCCTTAAAGGAGCCACCCTCCCTCTTCGGGATCGATAAAAAATAGCCAATGCGAAAACGGGAATCAACAACAGATTGAGTTGGTGCACTCCCAAGGATAGGCCCATCAGATAACTTAGAAGAATCAAGAGTCTGACACGTCGTCCCCAAGATTTCTCCCACCACCACACCATCACAATCCATAGCGAGAGGGCCGACAAGAGGGTCGACAGGGCGTAGACTTCGGCTTCAAGAGCCGAAAACCAGGCTGAGTCGCAAAGGGCAAAACAGAGAGACCCCCCGAAGGCCACGAGCCCTGCCACCAGATCGGCAATAGAGGGAGGAAGGAGATGGCGCGCGGGCGACTTCAAAAGCAACAGGCGCGAAGGAATAAAAATAAGCCGACAGAGAAAAAAAGCTGCGAAGGCCATGAAGAGACCGCTGCATAGATTGATGACCAATGCATGGCTTTCCGCAGGGAAAGGAATTGTGGCCACTCGCATCGCCAGAATCCATATTGGATTTCCGGGAGGATGGCCCACCTCCAGGCGTGAGGCCGCTACCACATATTCCGGACAATCCCAATAAGAAACGCCGGGATCCACCGTAAGCCAGTAAAAGAAAAGGGAAACGGCCAGTGTGGCCCAAGAAGAAATGGAAAGAGGAATTTTATATTTTTGAAGAGGAGAGAGAGCCATATTAATTTAGGCGCATGGAGGGGAGCATACTAACGTGAGATGCCTTTGTCGAGCAAACGATGCTTTACCATCATTCTTGCTCCGGTCGGGAGAATACCGATGAAGAAAATGGAAAAACGATTGAGCCACCCGTTGATATATTGTTTTTTCTTGGCCAGCATCTTTTTGACAGCCTTCCGGGCAAAAGACTCGGGAGTCTGAAGCACTCCGATTGCCACAGCAAATTTCTGCCATTTCTTGGGGAGTCCGAAGAGGTCGGTGGCAATACCGCCGGGACAAGCCACCGTGACTCCGACCCCGTAATCTTTCATTTCATAATGGAGGGCACGAGAAAAAACACGGATATAAGCTTTGGTTGAGGCATACATAGCCAGACCGGGCATTGGCATCCAACAAGACATCGAGCTCATATTCAATAACCATCCGCTTCCCTCCCGACGTCTTCTTGCCACAAACCATTTCGAGAGAAGAGTGACGGCTCTAACATGAAGGTCGATAAAGGCCTCAAGTTTTCGGCTATCGGTTTCCCCTATAGGTTTGAAAGAAAAAATCCCTGCATTATTGATGAGGATATCGGGCCAAAGAGAATTTTCGTGACATAATTTTTCGATTTCTTCGATAATATCGGGCGAAGTGAGGTCGGCTTGCATGGTGACGATTTTTATCTGTCGCCCCCCTTTTTCAATTTCAGCTTTTGCCTCCAGGAGTCGTGGGAGGCTGAGATCAATCAAAATGAGGTTTGCCCCCTTTTCAGCCAACACTTTAGCGAACTCAAGCCCAATTCCTCCGGCCCCTCCGGTCACTAAAGCCGTCTGTTGGCTGAGGTCACTGATTTTTGCCATTCTTTTTGAGGATTTTGTCAATCTCGCGGCATATTCCCTTCGGAAGGTCTTTCTGATGTTGATAGCAAGCCATATCCTTTGAATACATTCTGGCAATGCAATAATTGACATGGTCGCAACCGGAGACATGGGAAGAGTTTTCCTTCATTTTATTGACGAAGGAGGGGTCGTTGAGCAGAGCCCGGCCCATCTGGATAAATTCAAACCCTTCTTCATCTATGAGCTTGTCGGCATCTTCACGGCTTGTCACTCCCCCCACATATACAAGAGGAATTGAGAGTTCACGCCGGAACATTCTCGCCTGATCAAGGAAATAAAGGGGCCGGAAATCATGAGTGGGCACCATTATGCCCCCAAACATCCTCACGGAGTATTTCAACCAGAGTTGGGGCATATAATGGGTCATAGTGTGGATGGGCATTTTCCCTCTCATGACATACATCGGAGCCTTGCTGACAAAACCGCCCGAGAGCACCAGGGCATGGACTCCGGATTTTTCCAGTTCCTTGGCCACCTTCAGGCAATCCTCCTCCTGAAGGCCGGATGAGAAACCGTCGTTCATATTGACTTTGACGATCACTCCCATATCGGAACCGGCATGAGTCAAGATCTCCTCGATACACTCATTCATAAACCTCATGCGATTTTGGAGGCTGCCTCCATATTCATCGCGGCGATGGTTGGTGTAGGGCGAAAGAAACTGCGAAATCAAATATCCATGTCCGGCATGAACTTCCACGCAGTCGAAACCGGAATCGCGTGCGAGGTCAACGGCTCTCCCGAAATGGCCTACAATATCTTTCATCTCCTCCTTACGCAATCCTCTGACAATGGTGGGAGAATATAGATTGAATCCCGAAGAGGCTCCAACAGGAATTTGGCCCGCTGTAGACCGATGGGTCATATTGCCGCAATGGCCGATCTGTATTGAGGCCTTCGCCCCGTTTTGATGCACTTCGTCGGTGAGCTGTCTAAGGTCGGCTACGATTTCCGGACGCAGCCATAACTGAGAATCAAAAGAGAGGGCAGATCGGCAAATACCTGCGTAGGCCACAGTTGTCATCCCCACTCCGCCGCGTGCCACCGAGACATGATAATCCTTCAGCTGAGGGGTGGGGTTGTTGTCTTTGCCCATTCCCTCGAAAGCTGCGCTGCGGATTGTGCGGTTGCGGAGCTCCACGGGTCCAATCCGTGCCGGAGTGAATAATTTTTTTTCAGCCATCAGTGTCACTCAATAAAGGAATGGTATTATGTATCGTCGCCCCAGAGAAGAGTATTCCTGCCCGAATTCGCTGCAATATTTGAAATGGATTGAGCGGGCTCTCGGGGCAAGATTAGCAAAGGTCCAAAGAGCGAAGACAGCTCCGGCCACCGACCAAGTCAGAATCGCATAGCCGATCCATTCCACGGTTTCTCCGAAATAATTGGCGGAGGCTACGTATTTATAAAAACCCTTTTGAGGGATGTAGTGGGCGGAATCCCCTGGTTTCCTGAGATTTCGGATTATATGGTCGGAATGAATGTTGATAGCCATGCCGGCCAAAAAGATAAATGTGCCCAGGAAGAAAAGCGGGGAAAGGAGCCAGGAGGTGGCGTAGAAACCGGGCGGGGATAGATAGAAAAGCCATCCTCCGATCATATAAGCGTTGATGGCATTGAAAGTCATCCCCATGATAATAATAGCCCAGGGCATTCTGTTTTTACCCCTGATGAGGAATGGAAAAATGAAAGTGCGCTGGAAATAATGGAGTTCGAAGAGAGCGGCCATGACGCAGGGCGCAGGCTGGCCGCCACGGGGGCTAAGGGCCCAGATCACTGCCATGCATGCGAAAGCAGGGAGCTCCATAATAAACCATCCTATCCTGTTGGAGAGTGAAGGCCCCCAGCTTTTAGAAGTCATCATCCCATACCCGGCATTAATCCTATGTAACGCAAAAAAGACTATGACGGCAAGGACCGCCATAGACGTCACAACGATATAATAACCTGTGGGATGAAATAAATTTTCCACTTTATTCAGCCGGCGCGTTTACAGGCGCAGGAGCCGGCATAGAAGTTTCAACGGGAGAAACAGAGATGGATGATTTAGCGGAAGGCTTAGTGATAGTGAAAGAAGCGAGGATGCTGATCACGCAGATGAAGACAGCGAGGCTCCAGGTAGCTTTCTCAATGAAGTCGGTGGTTTTACGATAGCCCATGAATTGATTGCCCTGTGAATAGTCGGAAGCGAGGCCACCACCTTTGGATTTTTGGATCAAAACGGCTCCGATTAAGAGCAGACATGCCAAAACAATAAGGATGCTGAGAAAAATATACATTTTAAGTAAGTTTGAAATTATCTAATTTTTTCAGTTTCTTAAGAAAACGTATTTGGTGTGCAAAATAAATACTTTTCTCCGGATTATTCAAATTTTGGGCCTGAATAAATTGGATGGCCTCGTCGAAACGCTTCTCCTTGATAAAAAGGGAGAGAGAGGTTTGCTCTGGAACATATCCCGGGGGCGTGGTCTCTGAAGAGTGGTTTGGGCCTCCATATTTTTCAAGGAAGGAGTCTATTGTGGCGAGCGTGGAAGGAGAAGAAGTTTCAAGGTCGGGATAGAATTTGCCGAATTCCGGAGGGTCAATGCCAAGCACGAGACGCAAAGAGGCATAATCGCCGATATTTGCAGCAATCAATCGGCTAAGTCTTTGAGCCTCTTCAGAGTCGGAAGGAAGATTTTTGTATTCCTCCACCCAGGGCACTATATAGTAGGGATAATTACCAGTTTCCAAGGGTTGCATTGAATATCAGGTTAACGAGTTCGTCGCAAATTTCGTTGCAGAGATCGTCTTGGACGTCGGTGAGCA
Organism: Muribaculaceae bacterium; assembly: GCA_022509125.1. Taxonomy (GTDB): domain Bacteria; phylum Bacteroidota; class Bacteroidia; order Bacteroidales; family Muribaculaceae; genus Lepagella. Next base: position 23,990 of record JAFLTU010000027.1, read on the forward strand.
TAAGCGTGGATGAGAATTGCCGATAAGCCGAGAAAGATTGGTCGATATCGTTGGAGGGGTTTTTAGTGTCGGTGTATTTTACCCTCACAGTGATTGTGAGTCGCGTTTCAGTGGCGTAAGCATCTTCGCCTACGGATTGCGGAGACAGGCTGTAGCCGGTGATTTCACCGGTCATTTCAAGGTCGGCGTTTCCATCGATTTCCTGAAGGCGCGTCTGTCGAGTCACAGTGTCGAGCAGCTTATTTTCAAAGGTTTGTTGCAAGGGAGGATAAACGAGAGCGGCCCGGATTGGAAAGTCGGTGATATCGATAGTCTTATAGATATCATAATTAAGAGCCGAGCCATTGAATTTATAAGAGGGAATGCAACCGGAGAGCACCACCAACAATGGCGCAGCCGCGATCCAAATCCATATATTTTTCATTCTACATTTCACCTCTTCGCTCACGATTAAGGATTAACGAATCCCGATTAACGATTAACGCTTCCCTCCTCCCCTATTCCGAGTTCATGGATTTTCCGATAAAGCGTGCGTTGCGAGATATTTAATTCTTCTGCCGTGGCCTTTTTGTTGCCGTTGTTGCGTCGGAGGGCAGCCAATATAGTCTCCTTTTCTGCCAGTTCCAGAGGGGAGACATTCCCATGCCCGGTTGGGGAAGGATTTTCTACTTCGATTTTCTTATCAGGCTCTATGGAATCAACGGATTCGGTGGGTTGATATTTTATCAGAGAATGTAGAGGCCCCGGTTTTATAATGGTAGTTTTCCCGGCCTCAATTTCCTCCATCTTCCGGTTTAGGTCGTTGATTTCGTTTCGGAGTCCATAGATCAATTGCCATAGCATTTCCCTTTCTGCCTCGTATTTATGCTCAGCCGGCGCATGCACCAAAGAGGCACCTCCTGAATAGTCCATGGGCAGGAGGCTTAGAAGGGTTTGACGGTTGATTTCTTCGCCGGCATTGAAGAGGGCGAGTTGTTCCACCACATTTTTCAGCTGACGCACATTTCCCGGCCAACGGTAAAGGAGCATAGCCCTTTGAGCCTCCTGGGAAAAAGTGATGGCCGGCATCACATATTTTTCAGCGAAGTCTGCGGCAAACTTTCTGGCAAGGAGGACCACGTCGTCACCTCGGTCGTGGAGTGCCGGCACATTGATCACCACGGTGGACAGCCTGTAATATAGGTCTTCGCGGAATTTACCCTTTTCAACGGCTTTGAGGAGATCCACATTTGTGGCGGCCACGATTCTGATATCGGTTTTTTGCACCACCGAAGATCCCACTTTTAGAAACTCTCCCGTTTCCAAAACCCTCAGGAGGCGCGCCTGGGTGGTCAAAGGGAGCTCGGCCACTTCATCGAGGAAAATAGTGCCTCCGTCGGCCTCTTCGAAATAGCCTTTTCGGGAAGTGATAGCACCGGTGAAAGAACCCTTCTCATGGCCAAACAGCTCGGAATCGATCGTTCCTTCCGGGATGGCGCCGCAATTAACGGCGATATATTTCTTATGTTTCCGTGCGCCGTAGGCATGTATTATCTTTGGGAAGAACTCCTTACCGCTGCCACTCTCCCCGGTGACAAGCACGGAGAGATCTATCGGGGCCACCTTTATAGCCCTTGCGATAGCCTCGAGAAGGGCCGGAGAATTCCCGATAATAGAGAACCTCTGTTTAACTTTTGCTACTTCGTCCATAAGTCTTTATTTAGGTCTAACGGGACTCCCTTCCCTTCAATGTCTTTGAGTTGATAGGTTTTTTCTCTGAGGAAATTTCCGAGTTCTTCGAGGGTCGCAAATTTGTTTTGTTCCTCCACGGGAATGGGATCCCCGAAAGATACTCTAATTTCTTTGTCGTAAGAGGCGAAGAGCTCGCCGGGGAGGCGCAGAGTGCGAAGGCGCCAGTCGATGATGCCCAGAATGTTGCAGAAGGTGGAGTTGCGGCAATGGAAATAGATTGGAATTACAGGGACCTGCAACTGACGGATAAGCCGGATAATTACCTCCTGCCATGGGCGGTCGGAAATTCGGAGACGCCAGTCGACATTGGAGATTGCCCCGGCGGGGAAGAAGCCTAAGGGATGTCCATCCTTGACTTGCTTGATGGCCTGCCGCATGCCCTGCATGGTCACCTTTCGTTTCTTCGGGTCGTCGCTCTTCTGAGGGTCAACGGCGATGAAACCGGGGCTCATAGCCTGAAGATTGTTGAGGATGAGATTGACCATCACTTTATAATCGGGGCGATAACGCCCTACGAGATAAAGGAGGATAATTCCATCGTAACTGCCGATTGGATGATTGCTGACAGTGATGAAGGGGGCTGTGGGGAATTGTTGCAACACTTCATAGTTGTCGGTCGTGATGCGCCATTTATATTCATCCTCGGCCAAAGCCCTGGCGAAATCAACACCCAGACGATGAGTGAATTTGCCATGCACGAAGTTCACCTTGTCCATGGCTATAACCTTAAGAGCCCAATCCACTAATTTGGGATATTTTTTCAGGGCCGGGACAGCCTTAATGACATCATCGCGGTTGATGACATCGGGCCTGACGTATGAGCCGCTTATCTCTTCCTCCATAACCTGTGGCTGAATTTTTATAGGGATCTCCGATATATTTATCGGTTAGAAAGTTTCCGCGATAGATTCCTAAGACAACAGATTGTTAGGGAAAATCCGCGATTATGCAAAGTTAAAGAAAAGGAGTCAAAAGTTTAGAGTTGAAAGTTGAAATTCCACCTACGAGGAAAGACTACGCCTGCGAGGAAAGACACAATTCCCAACTTCCTCCCTCAGCACTAGGAACTCGGCACTCGGCACTAAGAAAAAGGGTCTATATGTCAGCAACATTGAAATATTTCAATAGCAGGGCATAGGTCTTAGCCTCTGTGAGCCGGAGGTTGACGAGTTCAATGGCCGCGTTTGTGAAATAATTTCGGTCGGAAATATATTCTATTAGGGTCAAAACTCCTCCTTGGTAGGCCTTAAGAAGAGTTGAGTTGTAATCTGCATTTTCCACAATTGGGGCCAATTCATCGATCTGCGTCCTGGTCAAGAGGAGGCGTCGCAAAAGGGCGTCGACGTCGGCATCAGTCTCCCTTTGGCGTGCCTCCACAAGATATTCGGCCTCGCGGATACGGGCACTGGCAGCCTTCTGTTTGCCGCGTGAAGAGAAAATAGGGACAGAGATGCCCCAGGTGACTCCGTTGAAATGCATGGCATCCTCGAAGGCATGCTTATAACCGAGCGAAATAGAGGGGAGTGCCTCCATTTTTGCCACAGCTTTAGCCTGACGGGCAGCCTCGGCCTCTGAGCGGGCGGCTGCCACCGCCGGAGCATTCGCCTTCAGAATTTCCAACTCTTCCGACGAAGGTAAGCTTATTTCGGGGAATTTATGAGCCATTAATTTTAAGACTTCACCGCAGTCTTGCCCCATGATAGTGGAAAGGCTGACCCGGATTTCAGCCTCCTCGTCGAGGATAGCGGCCCTGGCCCCCTTGATATTTGCGTATTCCAGTCTCACCTTATTTAGGTCGAGCACTGTCATTTCACCCCCTCTTGCAGCCTGCTCTGCAAGACGATAGATAGTGTCGTTGTTGCGTGTCAGCTCTTCGAGCAGGTCAATTTTCATCTGACACTGCACATAGTCGAGCAGAAGGTTGCGGATTTCCAGCAGTCTTTCGTTTCTTTGGGCCCACACCTCTTTCTCCAGAGCCGACATCTTTAGCGAGGCCTCTTTCCTACGCGAGTCATATACCCCTGGCCACTCCACGTTCCATTTCAATTGGGCAGCCCAACGGTTGTCGACATCTCGGGGCATCCAAAGATATTCGCCCTCCAATTCCGGATCGGGAAGGTTGGCGGCTGTCTTAGACTCCTTCAAAGCACTTTCAAGCGAATAGGTCTGGGAAATGAATTCCGGACTCAAAGTCAGGATTTTCATTGCCGCAGACTCCAAGTCAATTTCCCCGGGTTCTTGACCTAGGGATACAAAACTTGTGGCGGTTATAACTGATATTAACAGATAATTCCTCCAATTTGCCCCCTTTTTTCGCTTATATTTTATCATATTAAAGCTTTAAAACTTATATTTTTGGCAAATTTACAATTTTGCTTCAGTTTTGGCAACAATTCCTATTCTTTTTGAGGGAGAGCCAAGTGCCAAGAGCCGAGTGCCGATCTAAGTGCATGGAGCATGGTGCACAGAGCACAGTTTTGAAGATAGTATTAATCTGCAAAAATTATTGAAAAATCGATAAACGAAACACGATAAACGAAAAACGAACTTGCGCCGGGAAGGAACATCGCCTGCTATGTCTTACAACGAGTTATGAAACATATTGTATCAGACGTGGCACGCCATGTCTCTACAATCGTTTGATTTTCAATTATAATTTTAATTTGGGAAACATCGGAATAATCCTTTTAATTTAATTTTATTACGACGGTAATAATTACGACGGTAATAATTACGGCGGTAATAATTACGACGGTAATAATTTTCCCTTTCTGCTAAAGATTTTTTGGGGCATGTTTTAAAGATTTACATAAATGCAAGTAGGTATCTAATTGGAATACAATAAAATATAATTAAAACGGTAGAAAAGTGATTACAAAATCAATTTACAGTCAAATAAACACAGAATATTAATTTATCGTAGTACATCCATCTTGAATATACCAAATTATCGCAGTTTGGAGTATGTTATTTTGTGTGATTATCGAAGTTTATATCTTTGCCCTATAAATTCAATATATTAATGGATAATTCAGTATTGCTTGAAATATTACGTGACCAACAAGAGGAGCTCAACTCACTTCGATCCAAGTGATTATCTATTTAAAACTATAGCTTCGGTTTGGGAGTAATCGAGACCCGGCATTTGAGCCCCAACGGGAGCTCCGATATAAGTGGGATCACAGACCGTGAATTTACGGCCATCAATCATCATTGTGTCTCCATAGACATCTTCATTGAAAGCAACGGCAGTTGCCAAATGTCCAGGATAATAAACTAATGCAACATCAAGTCCGAGAAGATCCCTGACTAAACGTGAGAAAAGAATCGAGCGGTCTTCGCAGTCTGCGTAAGGATAAAAGAGGGTTTCTTCCGCAAAAAAAGCCCGGTCGTGTCCCCAAACCTTGTCATCATATTCATATATAAATCCCGTCTGAACCCAATCTAATAATTTATTTGCTGCTTCAAGTTCTGAATTTGAGGATAGAAGTGCCTTGAATTGCGGATATATTAATTCTTTGCTTTTCTCTGCCAAAGGCACATTTGCATACATAGCCCATCTTGTCAAGGGATTGTTTCCAATCTGAGAAGTGGGATAAGTATCAAAAAATTTTACTAATTCAACCGGAACCTTAGAATCAATGCCAACAAGTGGATATTTGTCAGAGTGGATATGTCTCAAATCTGACAATTGATTTCCTACGGTTTGTTCGGTATCAATAATAAGTGACAGGGGTGTCTCATTTTCAAATTCAGCATTGCAGATACTGATTTGATTAGACATCTTCCCGAAAGGATAAAACATCACCCCATCAATTTTAAAATAGGGCTGGTTATAAATATGATGCTCGCTTCCATATAAGAGTTTCAGATTAGAATCATTTTCAACTGCTAGTCTCATCTGATATCCTGATTGACAGTATAGAAAAGCTGTCAATAAGGTTGCTTCATTTGGATTGTTAGAAAAGGCTTTTCCAACTTGGTCTAAAAACAGTA
>JAFLTU010000028.1 GCA_022509125.1 Muribaculaceae bacterium
AAACCAAAATGACCGATGAGCAATTGGTCAAAGCATACGCAGAGGGGAACAACGAAGCTTTCGACATTTTACTTAAAAGACATCAAGAGAGAATATTCGGCTATATTCTCCGAATTGTCAAAAACGAAGATATCGCCAACGATATCTTTCAGGAGACTTTTGTGAAGGCTATCCTTACAATCAAACAGGGTAGATACACAGAAAACGGGAAATTCCCTGCTTGGATCTCCAGGATTGCACACAATCTCATTATCGACTTCTTCCGTCAGGAAAAATCGGAAAACCATCAAAGCGCCGATATTGAGGATGTAGATATCCTTAACCGCAAAGAACTCTGTGAGGCCACGATTGAAGATGTGCTCGTCTCTGACCAAATACGTCAAGATGTCAAATCTCTTATCCAAGAACTCCCCCCGCTCCAAAGGGAAGTATTAAACATGAGGTATTACCAAAACCTTTCGTTCAAGGAGATTGCAGCGATGACCGGTGTCAGCATCAACACGGCTCTTGGAAGAATGAGATATGCAATCTTGAATCTACGCAGAATCGCCGAAGATAAAGAAATTGTCTTGACAGCCTAACAACGTTTTTTCAAGGGAAAAATTTAAAGATAGAATAAAAAATCGGAGGCGAAAGCCTCCTTTTCTTTTGTGGAAGAATTTCCAAAGCTTTTGTGGCAATAATATAGGAAAAGGAACGTTAATCCAATATAGACCATGAAAAATTATATATTGAATTAAACTCCGCCTGCCTATGAAACACAATTACTCCCATTTATCACATAACGGAAACAATCAGGATCCGAAATCTCCTAAAGACTCTTCTATTATATTCCTCAAGCAATTTGCGAGAGTCTACACTTCAACCCACGGCCCACTTTTCCCGTATTGCATTCTTAATTAGCCTTAATAATTTCAGAAACTCTTTTACTTAATTCCCCTCCTTTTATTTTTGTTTGCACGAATTCAAATTTATCATTAAATTTGCACCCCAAAACTATGCCCTGAGATGAGAATGCTCAGATTCCTATTTTTCATTCCTTTGCTGTTGGCCTTTTGCTCATGCGGTGAATATAATAAGGTCTTGAAAAGCAAAGATGTGGACTATAAATTTGATTTCGCCAAACGCGCATTCGACGACCGTCGATTCAGTCAGGCCGCAACTGTGCTTGAAACCATCTACACCCCTTTGCGTGGCACAGCAAACGGGGAAGAGGCTCTTTTTCTTCTCGCCATGGCTAATTTCGAGAATAAAGATTATCTAAATTCAAGTCTTTATTTCAGAACCTATTATTCTCGCTATCCCAGAGGAAAATTCGCAGAATTGGCACGTTTCTATTCCGGCTATGGATATTATCTCGACTCTCCTGATCCTCAACTCGATCAAACCCCTACCAAAAAGGCAATTGAGGAACTACAGGGATTTATTGATTATTATCCCGACTCCGATCGTGTCTCTATAGCCCAAAACGCCATAAACGAGATGAGAGACAAACTAACTCTCAAGGAACTCCAAAACGCCCAACTTTACTATAATCTCGGAAATTTCATGGGCAACAACTACAACGCCGCTATTATAACGGCCCAAAATGCCCTCAAAGATTTCCCGGTTTCCAAATATCGAGAGGATTTCGAATTGCTTATTTTGAAATCAAAATTCCAGGAAGCTCGTCTCTCTGTGGATGAAAAAAAAAGGGAAAGATACCGGGATGTCGTAGATGAATATTTCTCTTTCACCAATAATTATCCCGACACCAAAAATCGTCGCGAAGCCGACAATATCTATGAAATAGCCCGCCGGCACGCTTCGGATAATTAATTGTTTCAGAAATTAATAATTTTAAAATGGGAATTGGAGAATGTTGAGATTTTATTAAGGAAAATACAAAGAAATTTACTACTTAAAGCTTTATAAAAAGTGGATTACAAGAAAACCAATGCCCCCCTCAACACAGTGACCAGGGATATGATCGAGATGGCCGAACAGACAGGTAACGTCTATGAAACTGTTTGCATCATCGGTAAAAGAGCAAATCAAATCGCTGTGGAAATGAAAAAGGAGCTTGAAAAAAAGCTTCAGGAATTCGCATCTTCCGATAATCTCGAGGAAGTGTCGGAAAACCGCGAACAAATTGAAATATCGAAATTTTATGAAAAGCTTCCAAAACCAACCCTGATTGCCACTCAGGAATATTTGGAACATAAACTTTATTTCGCAAATCCCTCAAAAGAAAGAGACCATTTGGGTGATTAATATCCTTTCCCGTGGCCACTCTCTTTGCGTTCAATCCGGAACATGACCTGGCCTTAGCCGCCGATTCCATCGCCTTCACTCCCCCGGCAGCTGTGGGACTCCTAAAAAAATCTTTATCGCTGTTGCCCGCAATTTATGCGGCCAACGGCGATTTTATTCTTGTAGGCGAGGATTTTCAATCGGGGAATATCAATTCCCTTCCCTACCAAGAGTTAGTTAAGTCAAAAAAACTCTCGGTGGTAAAACTCTCAGAACTTCCAAAACAGAAAGGAAACATTTCTAAAATTATTCCTTGGGGTTGGAACAAAACGATAACCAATGAATTATCAAACGCCGGAATTTCTCCCCTACTCCTTCCCACAGATCAACAATTAAGCAATATACGAAGGCTATCCCATCGTCTTACTGCAATCCGTCTACGCGAGTTTTTGGCTAAATCGGATGAAAAATTGAGTCTAAAAATGCCGAAAGAATTATTCGATCTTCAGGATCTGGAAGATTTCTTGAAACTCCATTCCCACTCTTTTTTCAAAGCCCCGTGGAGTTCTTCGGGAAGAGGGATCGTTTGCTCGAGCCATATCTCCCCAAAAGGTCTTATGGAATGGGCCCATGGAGTTATAAAGAAACAAGGAAGCCTTATCGCTGAGCCGGCATGGGAAAAATCATTGGATTTCGCTACTGAATGGTGGATTTCAAAAGGAGAGGCAAAGTTCATAGGGTTCTCAGTTTTTAAGGCCTCCTCTCGTGGTAAATACCATGGTAACATTGAAGGAACTCAAGAAAAGTTAAAAGAAATAATTAAAACCGACTGCCCCGGGTTCGACCCCTCTTTAATAGAATTGCAAAGATTGGGACTTAACGCAATCCTTGGAACGGATTATTCAGGGCCCCTCGGCATAGACATGCTTTCAGACAGTGAGGGCAATGTCAACCCATGTGTGGAAATCAACCTGCGACTTACTATGGGATTTATCAATATACCCGAAGGCAGGAAAATATTACAGGAATCAAACTCTATTTTTCAGTCATGATCTCTATCATAGGGAGAGGAAACGTTGCCTCACATCTCCATAAGGCTTTAGAAGGGATAACAGATGTAACAATTGTTAATCCCCACACACTGGAAGAACTCCCGGAAAAAAATGATATAATCCTGATCTCCGTGGCAGACTCCGCAATTGTTGATGTAGTGAACCGACTACCTCCCACCGATGCCGTTATTGCCCATACGGCCGGCTCTATTCCAATGAAAGCCGTGGAGGGGAAATCCCCCAATTTCGGGGTTTTCTATCCTTTGCAGACTTTCTCAAAAGATATTCCACTTGATTATTCGATTATTCCAATTTTTATTGAAGGCTCTACGCCTAAAAGCATTGAAACCTTAAAGAGGTTGGCGCATCTAATATCCAACAATGTTACAATTGCAGATTCCGAGACACGCAAACGCCTACACTTAGCCTCTGTTTTTGCTTGTAACTTCACAAATGCTTTGGCAGGCATCGGGGCTCAAATTCTTGCAGAAAATGGCCTCGATATTTCCACCCTTCTCCCCCTAATGCGACAGACTGTTGAAAAGCTCGAAAAGCTCACCCCGCAAGAGGCCCAGACAGGGCCGGCCGCAAGAAGAGATAAGACTGTGGTGGAAACTCATTTGAAAATGCTGGAATTCGACCCCCAACTCCAAAATATTTACTCTCTTCTTTCAGAACGAATCATGAAAACTTGTAACCCTGAAAAGAAAAAATAATAATCCGAAGCTTTTATCAAACTTAAAAATTCGGATGCAACCCACTCAAATCCATTCTCTCCTTTCTACTCATCTTTTTTATTCAAAACCAAAACCATGGACATATCAAAGTATAAAATTCTATTGGCAAGCAAATCACCCCGTCGCCGAGAAATTCTTTCCCTTTTGAGAATGCCTTTCACGGTGGTTACAATTGATGGAATTGATGAAAGCTATCCCAAAGATCTTGAACCTGAAAAAGTGTCAGAGTATATTTCAAATAAAAAAGCAGATGAATTTTTGAAAAGGATTGAGGAGGATCAATTGATCATCACGGCCGACACTGTAGTGATTTGTCAAGGAAAAATCCTGGGAAAACCTAAAGACAGAGAGGATGCTATCGGAATGTTGAAATTCCTCTCAGGAAAGACCCATAAAGTGACCACAGGGGTGACCATAGCAACAAAAGCTAAAAGGGAATCCTTTTCTTCCGACTCGTTGGTGACTTTCGCCCCTCTAACAGAAAAAGAAATAGAATTTTATGTAGACACCTATCATCCTTACGATAAAGCAGGGGCCTATGGGATTCAGGAATGGATTGGAGGCGTTGCAGTGGCCAAAATCGATGGTAGTTTCTACAATGTCATGGGTCTGCCCGTGCATCGCTTATATCAGGAACTAAAGAAATTTTAATGGGCTGATCTAAAATACTTTCCTCACCTGAAGTTTTATTTTTTCTTGGAAAAATTTGGAAAAAGCTGATTTTATCAGTAATTTTGCAAAGTTTTATGTTTTACAACATCATTTTAAAACTATGTCTTATAGTCTGATGTGGTAAAACAAGTGAGAGTTAACGTTCGGAAGGCGCCTTGGTGGCACGGGTCCGAACAATGTGTAACTAAAACATAATAGTGTGAAAGTTAAGCATTTGATAGTCTCCTTGCTTTTCGCTGCTTTCCTTTCTTCAGCAATAGGTGTCGACAACACCTTGCATATAGGAAAAAAAGCTCCGAAAATTGAGACTCAAGAGGGAATAAACGTCGTGGCTGACGCTAATTCCGAAGGTAAACAAATGGTGGTGAGTTTCTGGAGCCCTAAAAATCCGTCATCCCGAATCGCCAACAAAAATCTGAGCAGTCAATACGGTGAAAAAAATCAGGAAACCATTTTCATCTCTATTTGCTCAGACCCTGATGAAACTTTGATGAAGGAAGTGTCCAAACAAGATGGCTTAAACGCCGATATCTCTTATTCTTTTTCTCAAATTTCGTCTAGAGTATTCAAAGATTATGATGTGGAAAACCATCCAAGGGCATTTTTAATTGGCACAGATGGAAAAATCAGCCAAATTTTCTGACCCAAGGATAATTTTTCAAACCCTAAAAAATAGTGGTAATAACCTTGAAACAAATAAAATCCCCGTTTTGGGGATTTTTATTTAAGAATGAATTTGCAATTCAGAAAAATAATTTAATTTTGTGGTATAACACATTTTAGACCGTTTCCCCAAAATTGGCAATCATAAGGCAAATAAAAAAGATCTGGAGCTAACTTTTGCTAAAGGGAAACTAATGAAAAAGCTGATTAACTTTAAAATTTAATATCATAATTATGAGCAAACCCTACGTTCTTGGGGTCGATATAGGCGGCACCAACACAGTGTTCGGGATCGTGGATGCCAGAGGGCAAGTTATCGCAAGCGATTCTATCAAAACCAGGAAACACACAAACTTCGACGATTATGTTGAAGAGCTCCATGCCGGAGTGCAACGTCTCTTAGAAAAAAACGATGCCGAAGATAAGATTCAGGGCATCGGAATCGGAGCACCGAATGCGAACTACTATACCGGAGAGATCCTCAATCCGCCGAATCTTCCATGGGGTCCCATCATTCCTTTGGCTGAAAAAGTGAGCCGTGCTTTTGGAGGCATACCGGTAGCCGTCACCAATGATGCTAATGCGGCAGCTCTCGGAGAAATGACCTATGGCGCTGCGCGCGGAATGAAAGATTTCATCATGATTACACTGGGAACAGGAGTTGGTTCCGGAATCGTTGTCAACGGTCAGTTGGTATATGGCCACGACGGATTTGCCGGAGAATTGGGTCACCTTATCGTCAAAAGAAATAACGGAAGAATGTGTGGTTGCGGTCGCACCGGATGTCTCGAGGCATATTGCAGTGCCACAGGCGTAGCCCGCACTGCCCGTGAATTCTTGGAAGTTAGGACTGAACCTTCCACTTTGCGCAATCTTCAGATTGAAGACATCACTTCCAAAGATGTATATGATGCAGCGGTGGCCGGTGACAAACTTGCAAAAGAGATTTTTAATTACACAGGCACAATTCTTGGAGAAGCCTTCGCCGACATGGTTTCATTCACTTCTCCCCAGGCAATCATCTTATTTGGAGGCCTCGCCAAAAGCGGTGAACTTCTTATGAAGCCTCTTCAGGATGCTTTCGATAAATCAGTCATGCCGGTGTTCAAAGGGAAAACCAAAATCCTTCTTTCGGAACTCAAAGAGAGCGACGCTGCAGTGCTTGGAGCTTCTGCCCTCGGGTGGGAAGCAAGAAACCGTTTCGACAACGCAGTTGCCGAAGTATCGGGTGCTGACCCTGAAAAAATTAAGTAACATCAATAGAAACTTTATAAACATCGGGTCGAAATTTCGACCCGATGTTAGTTTAAATGTTTTTTAAAACAGGGATTTTTGCGTTTTTTAACCTAAAATTTTGTCTGAATCCCACACTTTAACTAAATTTGCACAAATAAACCATAAACCTAAAACAAAGAAAAAATCAACAAATGATTATCGTGCAAGTCAAAGAGGGAGAAAACATTGAAAAAGCCCTCAAGAAATTCAAACGTAAATTCGAAAAAACAGGCATCGTAAAAGAACTTCGCAGACGCCAGGCATTTGAAAAACCATCTGTGACCAATCGTAAGAAAATGATCAAGGCCGCCTACGTGCAGCAACTTCGTCAGGCCGAGCAATAATCAACCTCCACGAAACAAAGTTACGATTTAGTTTTTTCACTACGTAATCATTTCAAATATACAATGGGCCAAGGCATAAGTTGATGCTTCGGCCTTTTTATTTATCCAAAGGCCTTATCACACGTAAAAAACATGGACGCAGCCGGCCAATTTATCGATTACCTAATATATGAGCTAAATCGGGCTCCCCTGACGGCTACTGCTTATGCCAATGATTTACGTCAGTTTAAGGAATGGTTATCTCCCAATAATCCAGAATCCGTAGACTTTACAGCTATCACTCAATCTGATGTCAGGGCTTGGCTCGCTTCATTATCAAAAAAAGGGATTACTCCCAGAAGTCTACGTCGCAAAATAATCTGTCTACGCTCTTTTTTTAAGTGGATGATCAAGACAGGGAAAATAAATAGTTCTCCTCTTCACAATATTTCTTTGCCGAAACTTCCCAAACCATTGCCTGAACTTATTAAACCTCAGGAAATAGAAGAGGCCCTCTTTAAAATCAACTCTGATTCGTCCCAAGATGAGAGCCCGGATGAAATGCTTAATTCTCTGGTCCTGGAAATTCTTTATTCCTTAGGACTTCGAAGAGCAGAACTCGCCGCTATCAACGACAAGGATATATCATTCGAAAAGGGTGAAATTAAAGTGACGGGGAAAAGATCAAAACAACGTGTGGTGCCTGTGCCACAGAAACTGATGCAACAGATATCGTGTTGGCAAAAGATGCGGGATAAAACACAACAAAAACAGGATCCAGACAATCCTTTGCTCACAATTAAAGGAAAGAGAATCACTCACCATCAGATCTATGCCATAGTCAGAAAAAGCCTTGCCGAATCCACAGCAAAAAAGAAGAGCCCTCATGCACTTCGCCATTCTTTTGCCTCGGCCATGTTAAACGGAGGAGCTGAAATTGATTCCGTCAGAGAATTTCTCGGCCATGCTTCTCTTTCCACAACTCAGATTTATACCCACGTTTCCCTTAGCGAAATAAAAAAAGCTTATACACACTCCCATCCTAGAGGAGAAAAAAATATAAAGGGGTAATTGATAAAGTTAAACTGAAGGGAGGGAGGAGAGTTTCAGTTTTTAACAAAAATTGGGTGCCACCTCTTAACTTTTTTATGGTTACCTTTGTTATAATATCAAACCGGGAGCAGAGATGCCTACTCATCAATAAAAAATTTTTCGCTCCACATGGCTACCATTCTCTAACCCTTTAAAGTCTTAGTTATGGAAACAAACATTAAAGCCGTTCATTTCGACATCTCCGAGAAACTCGTGGATTTTATCAACAAGAAAGTAGAGAAAATATCACGTCGTAACGAAGCAGTATCAAAAGTTGATGTTGTCTTGACTCTCGTGAAACCAGAAACAGCAATGAATAAAGAAGCCGGAGTGAAACTGACCGTTCCCGGCCATGGCGAAATCTTTGCGTCAAAGACAGCCGACACTTTTGAAGAGGCTTTCGACCTCGCTGTGGATGCACTCAAACCGCAACTCGAAAAAATCAAGGATAAAAAATAATGACTCAAAAACAGTCACAAAAGAAAAAGGATGGCGCCTCGGCTAAAATGGAACCAGGCGCCATTCTTTCAAAAAAACTATGGATCACTATTCTGGTGGCCTTATTCATTTTGGGAGGTATTATTCTCCTGTATATTTTCCTGCCAGTCTACGCCAACAAGACAGAGACCTCAGCCATAATCAAGATTCCGGCCAATGCCACATCTCAAATGGTAGAAGACTCTATTGCCAAATATTTCGGGCCTAAATATGCCTCTAAAGTCACTATGATGACAAAACTAAAAGGGACAGATTTCGGTTCCCGTCATGGTGCATTCTTGGTAGATAGTGGTGTCAACCCTTTAAATACGGCAAGAATTCTCAGCCATGGCCAGCAGCATCCGGTGAAAGTTGTGGTCAATGGAGCCAGAGGAATTAAGCCTTTGGCAGAAAAAATCTCACGCAATGTGGAGTTTGCCTCCGATTCACTGGTGGCATTGTTGAATGATCCCGAATTTTTGAAGAGATACGATGTGACACCTGAAGAGGTTATTGGTCTTTTTCCTGATGACACATATTTGGTTTATTGGTCGGCCAAACCTGAAGAAGTGGTGGCAAAAATCGCTGCCAATTATAATAAAATATGGAATGAACAACGCCGGGAGAAAGCGCGCAGTCTGGGGTTAACCCCGCTTGAGGTGACAACTCTCGCTTCTATTGTGGATGAAGAGACCAATAAATCGGATGAAAAACCAATGGTGGCTCGTCTTTATCTTAACCGCCTTAAGAAGGGAATGAAACTTCAAGCAGATCCAACCGTGAAATTTGCAACAGGGGATTTCTCTTTAAGAAGAATACGCAACGAACATCTCGCCACTCGGTCGCCTTACAATACATATTTAGTGGAGGGACTCCCTCCGGGACCAATTCGAACAGTCACAACAGCCGACATTGATGCGGTCTTGAATGCTCCTCAGCATCCTTATCTTTATATGTGTGCCAAAGAGGATTTCTCGGGCTATCATAATTTTGCGTCTGATTATTCCACCCATTTGTCCAACGCCCGAAGATATCAGAAAGAACTAAACAGAAGAGGGATTATGTAGGTATTTTTAGAGGATTGGATATTGGGAATTGGTTATAACGTATTAGACCAACTGCAACTCAAAACTTTTTATTCTCAACTTTAACTTTCAACTTTCAAATATGCGCCTTCTGAACCAATACTCCAACGAAGCCGAAGCTTATATCGATAAAGGTTATCTTGAAAGCAATGGCATCCAGTGTGAAATAATCTCCAATGCTATGTCGGATATTTTCCCCGCCCCTGGTTCCGGAGTGGGATCTATCGATCTTTATGTGCCCGAATCAGAATATGAAAAAGCATCTCAACTCCTATTCCATCGACATTGACATCTAAGAAAAAGAGAAAATGAAATAGGAGGGGTTCTAAACTTATGATTCTCTAAAAACAGAATGATGGATTTTATGTAAATTTGCATTCAAATTATGCGATTTTCATACATATCAATCTTTATTTCAGCTTTGTTTTTGTTGCTTGGGATTTTTCCGGGCCGTAGTCAGGAAGTAACCGACGAGCAAAGAATTGAAAACAATCTTAAGGAAGAATCACTCAAAGAGGGGGATTTTGCAGCCAAAATTGTAGGGGAAATAGAACATTTTGGCATTAATCTCATTTCAAATATAGATGAGAAGACGCATGAACCCCATTTGGCTATTGAAGCACCGATGCCGGACAAGTCCACACCTCTAGAACCCCTTACTTACAATCGCGATCAGAAATGGTGGTGGAATCTCCTCAAAGAAGGGAAACTATCCATGACCGATACCACTGTGATATGGCCCAAATTCTTGAAATTCTGTGTGGATGTTTATAATTGGGGTGATCGCACCTTCAATTCTTACGATCCGGAATATGTGGTGGGCACCGGCAAAAGATGGAAGGTTAGGCTCGTAAGTGACAACTGGCTCGACACATATGCTCTAAGAGTGCCTCCCGTGGGCTCGAATTCTCCGATTCGCACAACAATGAGCAGCGATGTCTATGCAAATATTGGAGCTTATATTCAATACATGGCTGTCTCAATCGGTTCTTCATATGATATCGAAAAATTATTTAAAAGACATGAACCATCCCACAAAAAATATGAGTTTGGGTTCATATGTGCCCTTTTCAATGCTGAACTTTATTATCATGAAAACCGTGGAGGCGTCAATATAAGAAAATTTGGAGACGTCAACGATGGAAAACTTATCAAAACATATTTCCCCGGGGTCAGTATGTATACTCTCGGTTTTGACGCCTATTATTTTTTTAACAACAAACGTTATTCACAGGGAGCGGCCTATAACTTCGCAAAATATCAACTTAAAAGCCAGGGATCATTCATGCTGGGAATTTCTTTAACAAATCAGAAACTTTCCTTTGATTTCAGCCTGTTGCCACAAGAAGTGAAGGATAAATATCCGGAGACAAATTTTACAAACTTATATTTTCATTATAATTCCTATGCCATTCTCGCCGGGTATGGCTACAATTGGGTTTTGGCCCCAAAACTTCTCTTTAATGCCACTATTATGCCCTCCTTGGGCTTTAGCCATTACTATGAAGACTCTCTCGAGGGGGATAAATACCTAATTTCAATGAATATTCAGGGACGCCTGTCGCTCACATATAATCTCGGGAACTATTACTTCGGACTTTTCGGCAAAGTCAACGGCCACTACTATAAACAGGGGAAAATGTCGCTGTTTAGTTCAATAGAGAATTTCTCTGCTTATGTAGGGCTACGTTTCTGATTATTTCAGGAAAGATTTAACTTCCTCTATAACTTTATATATCATGAAAAAAATTCCCTTATTTCTTCTAGCTCTCTCCTCATTCTTATCATCCTGGGCCTTCTCTGTTGACAAAATCGATCCTCCGTTTTGGTGGACAGGAATGAAGGATTCTTCACTTCAACTTCAAATATATGGGAAAGACATCAAAGCTGCTGACTTTTCTGTAGACTACCCTGGAGTGACAATCGACAGCATTGCCCGACTTGACGGCTCCCCAAATTGGCAGTTTGTATATCTAAACATTTCCCCTAAAACCCAACCTGGAGAAATGACCCTTAAATGGAAGGAGGGAAATCAAGTAATTGAAAAGGAATATTCTTTAAAACCCCGAAAAGAGCAGAAAGGGGCGCAAGGTTTCTCTTCTGCCGATGTGTTATATCTGATCATGCCCGACCGTTTTGCCGATGGCGACACAACCAACAACGTGGTGGAAACAATGGCGCATCCCTCAAAGATCGACCGAAACAATCCAAATGTTAGACATGGAGGAGACATAAAAGGCATATTGGATAATATCGATTATCTGGATTCCTTAGGTATCACGGCTGTCTGGGTCAATCCTGTTTTGGAAAACGACATGCCGGGTGGCAGTTATCACGGTTATGCCACTACCGACTATTATGCCATAGATCCCCGTTTCGGTTCCAATGATGAATATGTGGCTTTGATAGACTCCCTTCATGGTAAAGGAATAAAAATGGTGATGGATATGATTTTCAATCACTCCGGA
This sequence comes from Muribaculaceae bacterium, assembly GCA_022509125.1. Taxonomy (GTDB): domain Bacteria; phylum Bacteroidota; class Bacteroidia; order Bacteroidales; family Muribaculaceae; genus Lepagella. The sequence goes on from JAFLTU010000028.1 coordinate 12,077, forward strand.
ATTGCCCATCCATGGATCTCAGACCTCCCGGCCTCAGACTGGCTTAACCTTCAAGATAATTATAAGCAGACTAACTATCGACTTTCGACCATCAATGATCCCTACGTCTCAGACTACGACAAAATGCTGACGACTGACGGATGGTTTGTCTACGGGATGCCCGATCTTAATCAAAACAATCCTCACCTAATGAAATATTTGATTCAGAATTCGATTTGGTGGATAGAAAATTCTCAAATTGATGGTATCAGGATGGACACCTATGCTTATGCCGACAAAGACAGGATGGGGGAATGGATCGAAGCCGTTGAAAGGGAGTATCCCGACTTCAATATAGTTGGTGAATGCTGGCTTGGCGACGTAGCCGGAGTGGCTAAATGGCAGTCAGGCTCTCCCCTCGCTAATGGCTATGACACAAAGCTTAAAACCGTGATGGACTTTCCTTTGATGACACTTTCTGAAAATTTGGCCCCTTTCAAGGCTCAAACTGATCCTTGGAATGGTCTTAACAAAATCTACGACCATTTCGCCCTCGACTATGTGTATGCCGATCCTAATAAAGTGCTCCGTTTCCTCGACAATCATGACACCGACAGGGTCATTAAAGAGGATATAGAAGATCTTGGGCCTTGGAAGCAAGCAATCGCTCTTCTTTTGACTACACCCGGAATCCCTCAATTATATTATGGAACGGAACTACTAATGAGTGGCACACGTGAAGGTGGCGATGGAAATATCCGTAAAGATATGCCGGGTGGTTTCCCCGGCGATTCAGTTTCAGTTTTTACTCCGGAAGGTAGGACACCGCTTCAAAACGAAGCTTTCGATTTCATTTCTTCTATCAACAAATGGAGACGCTCCAACACGGCAGCCGCTAACGGATCATTTAAACATTTCATGCCCACAAACGGAATTTATCTCTTCGAAAGGAAAAACGATAAAGACTCTTATATTGTCGTTATGAATGGAAGAGATGAAGAAAATGAAGTGGAAATGGAGAGATATCAGGAAATAATAGAACCAGGAAGAAAATATAAAGATATATTGACGGGGGAAATAATAATATTACGTCCGGTAACCACCGATTCCTACGTCTTCTCTCCGCGAGAAATCCGCATTCTTGAACCCATTGACTAAAAAATGAAAAAGTTATTTTTTCTTATCGTTGGAGCCTTGCTCCTCTCCGGTTGCAAACCCACAGAGAAAGGTTACAAATCTGCATACGATGCCGCATTGAACAAACGTCAGGAATCCTTGGCTGACATAGATGTTAAACTTCCCGAAGGTGCGCTTCAAGAATTCGATGGAATGGAACTTAAAGAGATAAATGGGACGAAAGTCTATGTTACCAACCAACGTCTCAAACCTGCGGTTGAAAATTTTAAGCTTCCGGGAAGTTATAACGTGGCTGTCGGTGCTTATAAAATGATCACAAACTGCAAAGCACAATCGGAAGTGTTGAAAGAAGAGGGTTTTGAAGCCTTCCCGGCTGAGAATTCCGAAGGGATGTTCTACACTATAGTAGGATCATTTCAGAAACTTGAAGAGGCTGTGGCGACTTATGAGAAATATCAAAAAGGCAAAAACCGTGTTTACGTAGGGCTACACGGTGCACCGGTAATAATTTATTCACCTGTCACCCTCTGATTTTTTGTCATGGTCTCAAAATTTTCACCCCTTTCTGATTTTTTATTTCCATAAATTGCTTAAAAAAGAAAACAAATAATGTTTTATTTATTCAAAAATGTCTAATTTTCAAGTAAAAAGAAAATAAAATTACATTTTTTTCAATTTTAATAAGTAATTTTGCATCTCTAAATTGTTATATTATTAAGAGAAAAGATAATTTTTATTATCTAAAAAGAAGTTTAACCAATTAATGTAACAGATATGAACATTGAATCAATCGGTACATGGGCTGGAGAAGTTTATCAAGCTCTCGAGAAATCAGAAACCCATATTCTTGGGCTCAAAGAATTGAAGAAAGCCACTAAGCTCAAAAAAGACGAGATAATGGCAGCTCTAGGATGGCTTGGTCGCGAAGGCAAAATTGTCATCGCTCCAAATGACGAAGAGATCGCTGTTTCTCTGGTCTAAGATACTACAATTTCTATAAGAAAGACGCATAAAATTAGTTTATGCGTCTTTCTTTTTTACAAAATCTGTTTTTTCGAAGATAATCACTAAATTTGTGGTTATAAGTATTGAGTTATGAGAGAGTGGAAGAAGATAAAGGATTATGAGGACATTCTTTTTGAGGAATTCGAGGGTATAGCTAAGATTACGATCAATAGGCCGAAGGTATACAATGCTTTCAGGCCTTTGACGAATATGGAAATGCTTGATGCCTTTCGGATTTCTCGCGAAAGAGAAGATATTCGTGTTGTTGTTTTGACAGGGGCCGGTGATAAAGCTTTTTGCAGTGGCGGCGATCAGAATGTGAAAGGAAGAGGAGGTTATGTAGGTGACGATGGAGTGCCGAGACTTAATGTGCTCGATCTTCATAATGCCATCCGTTCCTTACCAAAACCGGTGATTGCCATGGTCAATGGATACTCCATTGGCGGGGGCAACGTGTTAAACGTAATCTGCGACCTCTCCATAGCTTCCGAAAACGCCAGATTCGGTCAGACAGGTCCTAAAGTTGGAAGTTTCGATGCCGGATTCGGGTCTTCTTATCTTGCACGTTGCGTAGGCCAGAAAAAAGCAAGAGAAATTTGGTTTCTGTGCCGACAATACACGGCTCATGAGGCTCTCGACATGGGCATGATCAATAAAGTGGTTCCCTTTGATAGACTTGAAGATGAAGTGGTGGAATGGTGTGAAATTATCAAACAACGTTCTCCACTCGCAATTAGAATGATCAAACGAGGTCTAAATGCCGAACTCGACGGGCAACGCGGGCTTATGGAATTTGCAGGCGATGCCACATTGATGTATTATCTTATGGATGAAGCACAGGAGGGAAAAAATGCTTTCCTCGAAAAACGCAACCCTGACTTCGAACAGTTTCCTAAGTTCCCTTAAAAAAATTATATTCCTCAATATCTGTAGCTCTCGACTATGCGTTTTGAATTCGCTCCGTATCTTCTAAATTTTAAGGAACCGGGTGGAACCTCTCGTGGTGTTCTTACCGAAAAACCTACTTTTCTTGTCAAAGTATACGAAGAATCGGATCCTGAGCATTTTGGTATTGGAGAGGCTGCTGTTTTTCCCGGACTATCTCCCGAGGCCGATGGCAACTATATATGGAAACTTACAGAAGTCTTGGCAAACATAGCTATCGGAAGACCCACGGATCTCTCTCGACATTCTTCAATTCAATTCGGGCTCGAGCAGGCTATACTCGACTTTTCTAACGGCTGCAAAGGCATATATTTCCCCACTCCATTCACTGAGGGAGAACGATCTATTGAAATCAACGGCCTAATCTGGATGGGAGATTTCGAAAAGATGTTGGAGCGGATAAACCAAAAAATCCAACAGGGATTTCATTGCCTCAAACTTAAAATCGGAGCCATTGATTGGGAAAAAGAACTTGAGATGATCCGTCAAATCCGAGATAATTTCAATGTCGAGGATTTGATGATACGTGTAGATGCAAATGGGGGGTTTGAATATAAAGACTGTCTTCCAAAACTCGAAAAACTGGCAGATTTAAAAGTCCAAAGCATTGAACAACCCATCAAGGCAGGCAATCCCCGCGAAATGGCAAAACTATGTAGAGAGACGCCATTGCCAATAGCCCTGGATGAAGAACTTATTGGGAAAGGCACATCAGAGGAAAGAATCTCAACACTTGAAGAAATCCTTCCCCAATATATTATTCTCAAGCCCGCTCTTTGTGGCGGATTTTCCGGAGCAACAGAATGGATTGAAGAGGCAGAGAAACGAGAAATCGGATGGTGGATCACGTCATCACTTGAATCAAATGTCGGCCTCAACGCCATTGCCCAATATGCCGCATCAATGAATGCAAAAGGTCCGCAAGGCCTTGGAACCGGAGGAGTTTTCTCCAATAATTTCGAGACCCCCATTACTCTTTCGGGCGACGAACTCAGTTTTGATACTTCTAAGAAATTCGATTATCAACAATTCGTAAATCTCAAATGGCATAAATGACCTTCCCGGAGTTTATCGAAGAATGGCGTAGTCCGAAAGATTTTATCACAGCCTTCACTTCCGGCTCTACGGGCACACCCAAAGAAATCCGGTTATCAAAGGAATTCGTGGCTAACAGTGCAAAGAGAACAATAGATTTTTTTGGACTCAATTCCTCCTCTGAACTCCATAGTTGCGTCTCTCCGGATTTCATAGGGGGCAAAATGATGGCTGTAAGAGCTGAAATTGCCGGGGCCTCCCTCTCCTGGGAAACGCCCTCCAACAGGCCATTATCGGAAATAAGTAAGGATATTGACCTCCTGGCAGTCGTCCCATCTCAAATGATCCATATACTCGAAAATCTTAATTCCCTTCCGCAAATACAAAATATAATTATCGGAGGTTCCTCCATCCATCCTCTTTTAAGGAATAAAATCGTTGAAAGCGGCCTTAACGCCTATGAAACTTACGGCATGACAGAGACGGCCTCTCATATCGCACTTAGAAAAATCACAATTGACCCCTCTCCATTCAAATGTCTTGAGGGTATAAGAGTGGAACTTGATTCTGAAGATTGCCTAAAAATAATATTCGACCAGACTGAGGGTATCAATGGTAACCCATTAACAATTCAAACAAATGATATCGCTGAAATCCCAAATGAGAGAAATTCAAATCAATTCTTCATTAAGGGACGCAGAGATGATATAATAATCACAGGGGCAAGGAAAGTCAATCCCCACGAAATTGAGGAAAAACTGGCTCCCTTTATTCCTCTCCCCTTCTATATAAAAGGCATTGAAGACGAGAAATGGGGCCAAAAAATTGTAATCATTCTCGAGGGAGAAAAAAATGAGACACTGGAAAATGAATTAAATGAGATTTTCAGAACCATACTCCCCTCCTATCAGATTCCAAAGTCTATTTTTTTTGTAAAAAGTCTTCCACTCACCGGATCTGGTAAAATAAAAAGAGTATAGAATGACAAATTTTAGTTAAATTTGTCTTCGAAATGACAGCAGAGGAATATCAACGGGCGATTGTGACAATAAGTAAGGAGACTGCAGGGAGTCTCCCTGCCGCTGATTATCAAGGAGACATTATAGTGGTTGATTCCCTCGAGAAACTCCCCTCAGCGGTCGAAGAATTGAAGAAAGCTCCCATAATAGGCTTTGACACAGAAACACGGCCAAGTTTCCGAAAAGGTCAGCAATTTAATGTCGCCCTGATTCAATTGGCAACCCCCTCTTGTTGTTTTCTTTTCCGAACAAACCTGATTGGGTATCCAAAAGAACTTATAGACATTCTCGAAGATCCGGATAAATTAAAAGTGGGATTATCCATCCACGATGATTTCCACAACCTACGGAGAGTGGCCGAAATCGAGCCCCAGGGATTTATCGACCTTCAGAATTATGTGAAGGAATTCAAGATCGCCGATTGCAGTTTGACACGTGTCTACGGTATTCTTTTTGGCCGAAGAATTTCAAAAGGTCAGAGACTCACAAATTGGGAAGCTCAGGAACTCTCTGAACTTCAACAAGGCTATGCAGCGCTCGACGCTGCAGCATGTATCGATATCTACGAATTTTTAAAGGGAGGTAAATTTAATCCTCAAACTTCCCCTTATCTCACATTACCGCCCGAACCGGAAACCCAATCCCCAGAAGCATAATAATGAAAAAACATCAATTTATCACGGTCCTACTTTCACTCTACGCCTTATTTATGACCCTCTATTTCGGACTCGATTTGCTCAAAGAGGGGCAGTCTTTGCGATTCTGGCTCACTCTTATAGCCGAGACCATTGTCATAGTGCTGGCTTTCTTTGCCCTAAGACGTCGCGATCAACTTAGAAAAAACAGAAAAATAAGAGAGGCCCAAGAATAGGCCCCACTGGATTTTATTCTCAATAAAATTTCTAGGTTTTAGTCTTCCAAATAATAATTTATGGAAGAAACTACTCGTATTTTCTTTATATAGGGAGTGTACTGGTCACGGTCTTCAATTGAAAACTGTCCTTGAGAGGCCGTTTGTATTCTTCCCACTTTGCTTCCGGAATCTTCCGCAAACTTATCTGCTGCAGCCCTTGCATTTATGGTGGCCTCTTCAATCATCTCAGGCTTGATTGTGTTTAAGTCAGTATACTCGTAGAGAGTTTGATATTGATAATCTCCTGCAACAATTGCAACTCCCTGTTTCAACAATTCAGCCTGTTTCTTTATCAATTCATTTATTTTTTCAACTTTCGAAGAAGTGACAACAATGACATTGGTGACGTTGTAGCGGTAAGGATTCTGATTATAGCTGTATCGGTCTGCCTGAAGATCTACAACAGCAGGAGGGTTGACTGAAATTTCTGAATCTTCTATGCCATTTTCTTTTAGAAACTTAAGAATCAAACTATTTGTGTTTTCAATATTGGCAAAGAGCGAAGGCAAATAATTCCCTACCTCTTTACTGACAATAGGCCATGTCACTTTATTGGCTTTTACTTCCCTTTCACAAAGACCGCGGACTGTTACAGTGCGATGACTGTCATTTAGATGAGTCAGACCGTAGCGAAGAAAAATACCCAGAACTATTAGTCCGGCACAAACCAAAAAGCCGAAAATGGTGACGTTACCTCTCAATCTGTCGTACATAATAATAGAGTCTTAGATTCTTTTGCCACAAAATTAGCAAAATAAATCGGCAAAAGCAAAGGAAGATGCCCGGTTTAAATACTCGTTTAAATTTGGTTTAAATTTGATAATAAAAGGTCCCTAAGCAGGTTTGAACCTTTAATATTCACTGTTGTTATAAAAATAGAACTAAAATTAAAAAGGCTATGACTGACAGAAAGACATTTGTAAAGGCCGTGACTGACCTCGTGCAAGAATATATCGACAATTTCGACCGTTTCGATTCCAATCCTCAAATAAGGGTGAATCCCGAGTTGCTTTATGTGGAGGCTATAGACGGGAGCGCTATGCTTGAGGGGCTCGGCGATTCTGAAGAGGCTTTTGAAGATGCCGCCTATGCTCAAGGGGATGAAACCATGAGCGCCTCAGATTTTCAGGAAAAACAAGATCCGGATTTTTATCCCATAAAGGAATTGCTTAAACCTGTAGGTCACAATATTTCTGTGCCTGATATTGAAAAAATAGAAAAAATCGCCGATGAATATTTTAGTTGAAAAAACTTCTTATTTCACAAGGATATTTTTATAACAACCATGAATTAATCAGTATTTAAATTAAATCAGAATAATAAGACCCCGGACCTTCAAAAAGTCCGGGGCCTTCATTATAACTATTGATTCCTTTTAGTTTTGAGCACGTTGCTCGTTAAGGAGTCGAATCATTTCAAGAGCAGATTTCGAAACACGTGTTCCGGGACCAAAGATTGCGTCTACGCCGGCCTTGTATAGGAAATCATAGTCTTGAGCCGGAATCACACCTCCTGCCGTTACAAGGATATCAGGACGACCCAGTTTTTTCAATTCCTCAATCACCTGAGGAATGAGAGTCTTATGTCCTGCAGCCAGAGATGAAACTCCCAATATATGGACATCGTTTTCTACAGCCTGACGGGCTGCCTCTGCGGGTGTCTGGAAGAGGGGACCCATATCCACGTCGTAGCCACAGTCGGCATATCCGGTGGCAACAACCTTGGCTCCTCGGTCGTGACCATCCTGTCCCATCTTGGCGATCATGATACGCGGTTGGCGACCTTCGCGAGCTGCGAAATCTGCCACAGCCTTGCGTGCTTCTTCGAATTCGGGATCGCCCTTTTCTTCGTTGCTATACACTCCTGAAATTGTTTTGATTACAGCTTTATATCTACCCACTACTGCCTCACAGGCATCAGAAATCTCACCCAAAGTGGCTCTTACGCCGGCAGCCTTGACTGCGAGGTCGAGAAGATTGCCTTTGGAAGGATCCTTCACTGCCTCTGTAATAGCCTCGAGAGCCTTCTTCACAGCTTCTTCGTCCCTCTTACCCTTTAAGTCGTCAAGACGGGCACACTGTTCTTTTCTAACCTCCGTATTGTCCACTTCCAGGATGTCAATAGGATCTTCATGGTCGAGACGATACTTATTGATTCCTACGATTGTCTGTTTGCCTGAGTCAATACGGGCCTGAGTGCGGGCTGCAGCCTCTTCAATCTTGAGTTTCGGAAGGCCTGTCTCAATAGCCTTGGCCATACCTCCGAGTTTCTCGATTTCCTCGATATGCTCCCAAGCCTTACGTGCCAATTCATCAGTCAGAGCCTCTACATAGTAGGAACCTCCCCATGGGTCGATCTCCTTTGTGACGTAGGTCTCTTCCTGAATGTAGATCTGAGTATTACGAGCGATACGAGCGGAGAAATCCGTAGGCAATGCTATAGCCTCATCGAGGGCATTGGTATGGAGCGACTGTGTGTGACCCAATACTGCACCCATGGCCTCAACGCAAGTTCTTCCGACATTGTTGAAGGGATCCTGCTCTGTGAGCGACCATCCTGAAGTCTGGCTATGGGTACGCAAAGCAAGAGATTTCGGGTTTTTGGGGTTAAACTGTTTCACGATCTTTGCCCATAGCATACGGGCAGCGCGGAGTTTGGCTATTTCCATGAAATAGTTCATAGAAATACCCCAGAAGAATGAGAGACGGGGAGCAAAAGTGTCGATATCCATCCCGGCATTCACTCCTGCACGCAAATATTCCAGACCGTCGGCAAGAGTGTATGCAAGTTCGATGTCGGCTGTTGCTCCGGCCTCTTGCATGTGATATCCGGATATAGAGATACTATTGAATTTAGGCATGTTCTTTGCCGTGTATTCAAAAATATCGGCAATAATCTTCATTGAGAAGGCTGGTGGATATATATATGTGTTTCTCACCATGAATTCCTTGAGGATGTCGTTTTGGATTGTTCCCGCCATCTCGTCAAGCTTGGCTCCCTGTTCAAGTCCGGCATTAATATAGAATGCCAAAACAGGAAGCACCGCTCCGTTCATAGTCATGGAGACCGACATCTTATTCAAAGGAATACCATCGAAGAGCACTTTCATGTCTTCAAGCGAACAGATGGAAACACCGGCCTTGCCAACGTCTCCTACCACTCTTTCATGGTCAGCGTCGTAACCTCTATGGGTCGGAAGGTCGAAAGCCACAGAAAGACCCTTCTGACCGGAGGCGAGGTTTCTCCTATAGAATGCATTTGACTCAGCGGCTGTGGAGAATCCGGCATACTGGCGGATGGTCCAGGGACGAAGAGGATACATGGCGCTATAGGGCCCACGTAGGAAGGGTGGAATACCGGAGACAAAATCGAGATGCTCCATGTCTTGAAGATCTCCCTCGGTATAGACGGGTTTAACCGGTATCAATTCAGCGGTGACCCAATCGCTTTCTTTATTTATTTTTGGAGCCGGGCCCTTTTGTGCCACAACTGCCTGCAGGTCTATATTCTTGAAATTTGGTTTCATATTCACTTCAGAAGTTTGGCGTTAAACTGAATAAGGGTATCCAATACGTTGACCCTGACATGGATAAATTCTTCTATTCCTTGAGCCTTTAGCTCATCCATACAAGCCGGGGCACCGGCAACTACAAACATAGCTCGGCCATCAAGCTCCTTAAATGCTTCCGGAGCATACTGAGCGTATTCATCATCGCTGGAACAGAGCACAACAACATCCGCCTTCTTCTCAATGGCTGCATCAACTCCTTCTTTGATGGTGTCGAAGCCAATGTTGTCGATGATCTCATAACCTGCGCAACCGAAGAAATTGGCAGAGAACTGAGCTCTGGCAAGGCGCATAGCAAGATTTCCGATTGTCAGCATAAACACCTTCGGACGTTTGCCGCTTCTCTCAGTATCTAGGCGAAGTTGTTCAAACTGACTTGCAGCTCTATCATAGTTAAGATAATCCACAGCATTGTCTGCCACCTCCATCTTACATCCGCAATTTGCCGGAGACAATGGAATTTCAATCTTATCCAGAGCCTTTTCGTTGAAATTGGGGTATTGATTGGTGCCAAGCAAAATTTCTTTCCGACGAGCCACTTCATTATGTCTCTTCACTCCGGATTCATTGACAACCTTCTGAATTTCTCCTTTCTTTAAGAGCTCAAGGAAACCGCCCTTCTCTTCTACATCTACAAAAATCTTCCAGGCCACTTCAGCTATGGACTTGGTAAGAACTTCCACATAATAAGAGCCGCCAGCCGGATCGACCACTTTATTGATATGGCTTTCGTCTCTGAGAAGAAGTTGCTGGTTCTTTGCTATTCTTTTCGAGAACTCGTCGGGAGCTTTATAGGTGATGTCGAATGGAAGTGTCTCGAGAGAGTCCACACCGGCGATAGCGGCACTCATGGTCTCTGTCATGCTTCTCAAAAGATTTACGTGGGCATCATAAATTGTCATGTTGTAGAAACTTGTGGTGGCATGCACATGCATCTTGCAACATTCGTCGTCTGCATCATAAGCTTTCACAACCTCTGCCCAGAGCATTCGCGCCGCTCTGAATTTGGCGATTTCCATAAAATAATTGGAGGAAATGCCCATATTGAATTTAATCCTTCCGGCAACTTCACAGGGAGTCAATCCACCATCTGTCAGAAGTGTCATCCATTCAGCTCCCCACGCTAGTGCATAACCTAATTCCTGACTTATATATGCACCCGCTGCATTAAGCATCACACTGTCAACAGCAAAGCATTTCAGATTTTCAATGTCTTTGACAATTTCATAAAGTTTAAGCCCTTCTTCCTTGATGTCTCGCGGAAAATCCAGACCATGATTTAAAAGGCGTTTGAAGGGGTTATAATTGATTGAGCCATGGAAATCTTTTTCGAGGCCTTTTGACTTTAGATAGTCAACAAAAACCTGAGCTACCTCAAGGGTATGGCCCATACACCCTAGGATATTCACCTCGATTTTCTTGAGGTCGACATCCTTGAATAGTGTTTCGAAATATTCCTTGGTCACTTCGTTGGGAACTCTGATGCCAAGAGAATCAACTCCTTTTTCGATAGCATCAAGAGCCTCCTTATTAAGTTCCTCAGGAGAGTTACCGGAGATTTGCTGGCGGATAAGCCAGTTGTTGTCTTCTTTCGTACCTCTGACGTAAGGGAATTGTCCCGGGAGTGTCCCCATATGTGGGATATCCTTCAGGTCTTCCCTGCGATAGAAAGGCTGTACGTTGAATCCCTCATTGGTGCGCCAAACGAGTTTCTTCTCGAAATCGGCTCCCTTGAGGTCGACAGTGATTTTCTCTATCCAGTCGTGGGTCGACGTCGGAGAAAACATGTCAAACAATTTTTCTTTAGTTGCCATATTTTAATTTGATTTGACTTTTGTTGTCTTGTGTTTTTCTATATCGTATTGATTTCTAACGACTCGTGTTTTTCATGAGGTCTGATTAAACAGGCCTGATAGTTAATTGTTTTCAGGGTTACTACCCTATGGTTTTATTTGCTGTTCGCAAACAAGCAAAATTAAATATTAACTTTTGATTGATAAAATTTTTCAATCAAAATCGGAAAATCAGAAGATCTCTAAATTCACTTGGAATCAAAGTCAGCAATCAACTGTTTGTCGACACATCGGAAAACTTTTCCGGGAAAATCCTCCAGGAGCTGAAGATTATGAGTAGCCATAAGGACTGTGTGGCCAGTCTCCACAAGCCTGTGAAGAAGTGTCAGGATCTGGAAACCCGTATTGGGATCAAGGTTGCCCGTAGGTTCATCTGCAAGTATCAATCGCGGGCTATTTAACAGGGATCGGGCTATCACTATTCTCTGTTGTTCTCCTCCGCTAAGTTCGTGGGGCATCTTGTAGCTTTTATTGGCCATGCCCACCTCCTTAAGCACCTCCTCTATCCTTGCCGATATTTCTTCCTTATTATGCCAGCCTGTCGCTTTTAAAACAAATTCCAGATTGGAAAACACGCTTCGGCCTTGAAGCAACTGAAAATCCTGGAAGACGATGCCTAATTTCCGTCGCAAAAATGGAATTTCTTTTTTCTTTATATTCAAAAGATTGAATCCCATCACTTCAGCAATTTCGCCTGAAGCAATCTCCACATCGGCATACATCGATTTCATCAAAGAACTTTTGCCGCTCCCCACCTTCCCAACCAAATAATAAAATGTGGATGGCGACAGAATAAAATTCACATCCTTCAAAACTGTTTTATCCTGACGCTTGATCGCCACATCTTCATATTTCACTAAAATATCTTCCATCCTCTTTCTAAATTCTATTTTCTCGGTCTTTTTATTTAGAACGAAACATTGAGCATAGCCATAATCCGATTGGCTGATCCCGACTCATTATTGAAGTTTTTTCTTTTTCCATGCAGATACTCAAACCCCACTTCAAATCTGGGAGTTATATCCCAAAAAATATTCGCTACTGCATAAAGACCATATTTATAGCTTGAATCATGAGGATTGACTCTTGGATAATAAGTTTGCTCAGAAAAAGCAATGTTTGAGAAAATGTTGCTTTTAAAATAATATTGCATTCCGACGACTATTCCGGCAGCCCATGGAGCATACAGTTTCCCCTCTTGGTCTGGGACCGGAATAAGATCGAAATCTCCGTTTCCGAGATCGGTTGTATAAGATGCGTGGCCTTGTCCCGTCGACAAGATTCCAAAAAGATTCATTGTTGGCAAGGGATTCACCACCGTTGAGAGTTGGAGTCCCCATCCGGTGATGTTGTGATTTCTGCGGGCAACAAGGTCGCGATATGTCAAAGTCCTTAACAGACCGGAGAGCCTCAAATGCGAACCGTTTGACCATTTGTATTGAAGGAAGGCTACTAAATCAGGCACATAGGGAGAACAAGCTTCCGTATGTTCTCCATCAGCTGAAATAGACTCTTGGGGGAATTCCACAGATCCTGCCACCGACCAATGTTTCTTGAAATTATGGAGATATCTCACCAAGACACTTTTCTTGGAATTGATGCCATTGGGGCCTGAGCCATCCACAGTGGAGGGTTCGGCCTGAGTGTCTTCAAAGGTCGTAGTAGCATAGCCTGCGGTCCAATCTTTTATCGTGACGTAGGCCTTCTTGATTCGAAATCCCCTGTGATTGTATCCTGAAAAGTCGGCTTGAAAATAGGCCATGAAATTTCCAAGCAGATGATTATTTCCCAAAAGAGTGAAAAAAAGACCCGTTCCTGAAGCACTCGCTGAAAGGGCTTTCATATCCGCCGGATTCTTTGGTATGGGAATGGCATAGGGCACGAATCCTACTTCAGGTATGGCTCCGTTCCAATCGAAATAACCTCTCACCTTTACCTGACCACCCACACCAAGTGCCAAATCAGCATTTTTGCTCAGGAACATGAAATATGGGGCCCTCGGATCTTGAAAATGGCGAAACTGATCATAGTAAAATAAATTCAGGAGCTTTTCCAAAGAGTCTCTTTTTTCTCCTTCACCACCAAAAACTATATGAGTGTTATCCTTCATCTTCTCAATCCGGATATCGCCCATCATAGACTTCTCATCAGTTTCTTCCGGAGTTTCCTCCGCCTTTACTACTAGTGGAAACACTACACAAATCGATAATATCAGCAATAAATGTTTCATTTAGCCAAATAGGAATTTCAGGAGGTCTTCAATCCTTCCAACCTCCACGATTTTAATTTTGAATTTATCTTTGAGTCCCTTAAGGTTTTCTCGAGGTATGACTATTGTGTCGAATCCCAGTTTCTCAGATTCCAAGACCCTCTGTTCGATTCGGGTGACGGTGCGGATTTCGCCGGAGAGTCCCACTTCACCAACGAAAACGGTTTTTCTTGACACTGCGATATCGAAATTTGAAGACATCACAGCAGCCACTACAGCCAAGTCGATAGCCGGATCGTCAATTTTAAGACCTCCTGCGATATTTAGGAAAACGTCTTTTTGCCCCAGTCGGAATTTTGCTCTTTTTTCAAGCACGGCAAGGAGCATATTCAGACGCCGATGTTCATAACCTGTTACACTTCTTTGAGGTGTTCCATAAGCAGCAGTCGAAACCAGAGCTTGCACCTCCACCATTAGAGGCCGAGCACCTTCGATGGTGCAGCCTATTGCTATGCCGCTCATCTCTTGGTCACGGTTGTCGCTTAAAAGCATTTCTGATGGATTCTTGACCTCTCTAAGCCCTCGTTCCACCATCTCATAGATTCCTATTTCCGAAGTGGATCCAAATCGGTTTTTTATGGATCGGAGTATTCGGTAGAGATATTGGCGGTCGCCTTCAAATTGCAACACCGTGTCTACTATATGTTCGAGCACCTTTGGTCCGGCTATGGCTCCATCCTTATTGATATGCCCCACGATAATCACCGGCACCCCGCTCTCCTTGGCATATCGGAGGAGAGAGACCGCACATTCTCTGACTTGAGAAACGCTACCTTGGGCCGACTCAATAGTTTCTGAGGCGATAGTCTGGATGGAATCTATAATCACCAGATCGGGACTAACCTTCTTTATTTGGTCGAAAATATTTTCCAGCAATGTTTCGCATAAGATATAGGTATCTTCGGAGAGTTTTCCAAGCCGGTCGGCTCGCAATTTAAGTTGGGTGGCACTCTCTTCCCCCGATACATAAAGAATCTTACGGTTACGGATCGAAAGGATATTTTGGAGCAAAAGAGTTGACTTCCCGATTCCCGGTTCCCCTCCTATCAGTGTTAGGCTGCCGGCCACCAATCCTCCTCCCAGCACTCTGTTGAGCTCCGATGAGGGAAGCTTTATTCGGGCCTCCTCTGTGACCTCTATCTCAGATAGTTTCATTGGACGAGGGCTCTCTCTCCTTTGTTTGGAATTTCCCTTGACACTCACTGTCACCTTTTCCTCGGCAAAGGTATTCCATTCGCCACATCCCGGACATTTTCCAAGCCATTTGGGAGATTCATGTCCGCAGTTCTGACAGAAATATACCGATTTTGTCTTGGCCATTCTTTTCCCTTATTTTTTAAGTGTCATTTTGGAGAGACAGATAGCTGTGGCTATAGCCACATTCAAAGAGTCGGGATGAGCTGCGGGATTCACAGGAGGTATCGTAATCCTCTTATGAATCAAATTTTTCAACTCTTCTGAAATACCTTTTCCCTCATTGCCCATAATAAGAAATCCTTTACCCTCTCCATTCAGTTCATTGATGGGAATGCCATTCAGCAGAGTGCCCATGACATTCATTCCCCGATTTTCTTCAATCAGGATGGCAAGGTCAAGATATCTCACCCTCACTCTTGCGAGGGAGCCCATTGTAGCCTGCACAACCTTTGGATTATATACATCCACTGTGGTTTTAGAAGCAAAGATATCATAGACGCCAAACCAATCACACGTCCGGATTATCGTGCCTATATTTCCTGGATCCTGGATGCCGTCGAGTAAAAGATAGAGTTTATCCCGGTCTAATTTGTCGACCCGGTTTTCGGCGAAAGGCTTTTCAAATATGGCAATTACCTCCGGCAAGGAATTTAGGCTCGACACGATTTCTATGCCTCGTTTATCACTTAACAGGACCTTGTCGGCAAATTTTTCAACATAGACTTCATTCTCATGGGCCCACGCCGTAGTACAAATTAGTCTCTCTAAATGAAAAGTATCAAGTAGATCTATCACACATTTGGTTCCTTCGGCTATAAACAAGCCGAGTTCATCCCTAATCTTTTTATGAGATAGGGATTTATATTCTTTGGCCTTTGCCTTTGAAAGGGTGTCGAAGGGCATAGCAGTCTCAAAGGTAGAAACTTTTTTTGAAAGTTTATTCAAATTCTTTAATTTTGTGGATAATCAACAATGAGAAACCCTTAAAGGCTACTGGAGAATAAGACCCGTCAGGGCCCTTAACCTATTAGACATGAAATACATAGGAGCGCATGTGAGTGCAATGGGGGGCGTCAGTAATGCCCCTTTGGAAGCACGCGAAATTGGAGCTAAGGCCTTCGCGCTTTTCACAGGATATAGTTCACGTTGGATCTCAAAAGATCCTACTGAGGAGGAAATAACAAAGTTTAAGGCAAATTGCGAATTATGTGGATTTAATTCTGACGTCATTCTTCCCCACGACAATTTTCTTATCAATCTGGGAAGCGGCGACCCCAAGACCCTCCATTTGTCAAAGAAATCCTTCAGCGACGAGCTAAGACGTTGTGAATTACTGGGGCTCAAGATGCTGAATTTTCATCCCGGAAGCCATAAAAACGAACTTTCTGAAGAGGCTTGTCTTGATCGCATCGCTGAGTCGCTCAACTATTGTCTAGACAAATCTCAAGGCGTGACGGCGGTGCTTGAGAATGTGGCCGGACAGGGTTCAAACATGGGCCACTCTTTCGAACAGCTTGCCCATATAATCGACAAAGTGGAAGATAAGAGCCGTATCGGTGTCTGCATTGACACTTGCCACGCCTACTCTGCAGGTTACGACCTTAAAAGTGTCGAAGGTTACAACAAAACTTGGGAAGATTTCGACAGAATTATAGGTTTCAATTATCTTAAGGGAATGCATCTAAACGATGACAAAAAGGAGCATGGTTCGAGAATAGATCGCCACGCAGAAATCGGAGAAGGCACTCTCGGAAAGGAATTTTTTATCCGACTCATGAACGATGACCGTTTCGACGGAATTCCACTCATTCTTGAGACGCCAAATGAGGCAATATGGGCCGAAGAGATCGCATGGCTATATAACCAACAAAAATCGAAAAACGATTAACAAATAACGACCAACGACTAACATATCTAACCAACTATGAAAACTAAACCGGATTTAGGCTTTTGGAAACTCTGGAACCTGAGTTTCGG
>JAFLTU010000029.1 GCA_022509125.1 Muribaculaceae bacterium
AAGCCGTTGAGTAATTTTCTATTCATTCCTTTTGTGTTTAGATTTAGTTGATATTATTATTGTATGTTTTTTTCGTTTTCCGGCTTGTTTTAAATCTCAAGCAGCCTATTTTTCAAGACTTCTCTAAATTTTAAGCAAGCCAAATCCTCCCTCTTATAAGTTAGGGAGGCAAGAGCGTAATCGCTTGAAATTGTGACAAAAAGCTTTAAAACCCATTGATTTTTTACCTAAGAACCTATTGGATTTGGGCACAAATTTATAAATCTTTAAGGGTTTATGCAAATATTTTTTAAGATTTTTTTGGAATTGACCAATTTGTTCTTGAGTTGAGAGTTGAAGCCCTGAGACCCGAAGCGATTATACTCCATATTTGGCTTGCATTTCAGAGTTTTCAAATCGAAACATTCAGCATCAGCATCAGGCGGTTGTCGTGGACTTTGCTGCCGCTATAGTTAACTCTCTGACCCCAGAGGTATTCGAGACCCACCTGCGCGAAGCTGCTGACATTGAAAATGAGGTTGCTGGTTAAATATTGCGCATATTTATACATGCCGCTCCATTCCGAACCGAAATCGGGTGCATAAGCCCTCACCTGGGAATAGGTGAAATTCCATACGGCGCATTTACCGAAGTTATATTGGAGAGTGCCATAAGCGCCCCAGGTCTTTACGGTCTGAAGCTTACCGGGCTCGTTCTTTACAGGCACAAGGTCGAGGCCTTCGTTTGTAAGGTCTTGGATGTAGCTTGCCACACCTTTACCATAGACTGCCTGCCAGGTGCCGGAGAGGCCACCGACAATCGGAGTGCTTCCGCTCACTTTGATACCCCATCCGAGTTCTCCGCGGTTTTTCTGCAGGATATCGTTGCGGTATTGTAGGTCGCGGAAAATAGCAGAGAAGCGGAACCATCCGCGGTTTCCGGCCCATGCCCTCTGAATAAACAAAGGTATGTCGGGCATGCGTTGATGTACATAGGAGGTGCCGGCTCCCACAGTGAGAGGCCTGGAGAATTTCTTGCCCTGAGCGGCAGCCTCTTCCATCGACTCGGTGTAGTCGCCCTTTTCGGCCAGAGGCATATCGAGACCCAACTGAGCGGTCCACATTTTGTCTTTGCCGAATTTATAAGTGTAGTAGATATTCGGGTGACGGATGAAGGTGATAGCGTTAGGGCCTGCGAAATCGATTGCAATCGGGTCAGCCTTTATATCTGTGAAGGTCGAAACTATGTAGCCTGCCGTGAAGCCGCGATATTTCAGATAGGCATGGTGGATGGCTATTTCCGGTTTACTGGAGGTTCCCAGGAAATTAATATCGAAGAATAGTCCCACTTGGTTTTTGCTGCCCGGGAGAGCCACGAAGTTCCAATAGAGGTTAGACTGGCCGATTGAGAAGAGAGTCTGGCTGCGGTTGCCTTTTGCTGTCTCTTCAAGATCTGCAGTCACAAAAAGGTTAGGATTCCCGAGAGGTGCGCCCCAGTCGAAGTCGCCCACCATTTTCACATTAGCGCCCATACCCAGATAGAATTTGCTGTCTTTACCCACGAGGGTGAAGCGTGAGACATCTTTGATGTTAGGGTTTTGAGGGGCATTTTCCACCATAATGTTGTAGATGTTAAGAGAGTCTACGGTGGTGACAAATCTTACAGCGTCCTGGGCCTGAGCGCTCAGAGCCAAAAGGGCTGCTGATGATAGAAGTAAAATTTTTTTCATAGGCAGGGGGTTTTTGGTTTGTTAATGTTTTTTATCGTTTTTCGTTAATCGTTTATCGTTGATCGATTTTTAAGCTTGGCACTCGGCACTTGGCACTCGGCACTCGGCACTCGGCACTAACTTTGCGGATCGAGAGCATTGGCTTCATCGAGGAGTTGTAGGGCATCTTTATGCAGCTCTTGGGATTTTGCCTCGAGGTCGGCGGCTTCGGCCCGCAGCAGTTGGGCCTGCTGTCGGCGCATCTTCTGCAAGGAGTCGTGGGCAGCGCTCAAAGAGGTTTCGGCAGCAGCCATCACTTTTGCACTGTCGCCGGTAGGCGTTAAAGGAGCTGTGGGTATGGTCGGAATCTCCGGCGTCGGAACAGCCGCCACAACTTCTGCAGGAGCACTCGCCACAGACGGAACAGGTAGTTCAGTAGCTGATGTGTGCGCAACTTTGGTATCCGTCACGGTGGAAGGAGAAGAGGAGTCCATCATCGGCACACCCACGGGAGCCTCCGATTCGAGGGCTGCCGACTCGTTGCTCAGATTGCTGTTTTGCCGGCTCCCCACGATTGCAGCCTGCACGAAGCGGTCGCCGGGGGCGAGTACAGACCCTGGCTGCCTGACGACCCCCTCGCTCTCCGGAATAACGCCTGCCTGCACCACGAAGTTTTTATGTTTCACCACCACAACAATAGCCAGGATCGCCATTATCACTCCGTTAAGGATGAAGGGGAAGGAGGGATCGGTGTTTCCTTTGATGAAAGTGCCGAAAAATTCCACTATAAATGGTATGCAGGAGAGGGCCACATAGCTGCTCGTCAGAAGGAGAGCGAAATATTCTGTGGCCTTGGCGTCATTTGGAGCAAAATAGGAGGTTTTGTCGTAGAGCACCGGTTGGATCACCCCGTAACCGAGTCCCAGAAAGAATACACCTATTATATAAGAGGCGTATGTATGGATAAACCCAATGCCGAAGAGAGAAAGAGCCACCACGATCATCCCGAGTTGGAAAGTCCATATTCCTGTGGCCTTAAGCACCTTCGAAAGACCGAACCCCGCAAGGGTAGCTGCAAGATAGAACATGGAGGTTGCCACACCCACTTTCCCGGTAGAGAGTCCATAGGCCTCCATTGTGAAGGGAAGGTAGTAGGAAAAGACCAGGGCACCGTAGGAGAGCATGAAATAGATAATAAGAGCGAACCAAAGCATGCTTTTTGCCTCCCTGCCCTTGAAATGGAAATTGTCTGACTCGGCGTCGTCGGAACTTGTCACAATTTTTGGAGCCGGGCGAGCCTGGTTGATGAATTTGTTCTTGATGAAGGGGACCATCACCAGGGGAATCACAGGAATGAAATATGCTGCGAATGCCCAATGCCAATTGTGGGTAGCCACCCATCCCACATAAAGAGTGGCGATGATGAGGGAAAGATTGGAGAGACCCGACTTAATACCGAGCATGGCACCCCTGGGACGGGCGGTGAAATTCTGTGATATAAGACTTGCAGCCAAGGGGATCACCAATCCTATTCCAACACCGAGAATACAACTCAAGACTATAAGGATGATCATCGACTTGGCGAAAAAATAGGCTACTCCGGTGGCCGTAAATATCACAAGACCGATGGTGAGCACGGTCAACTGATTTTTCGGGGTGCATATCTTTCCGGCCCCAAGAATGAATGGGATGGTCAGGAGATTGGGGAGCACGTTGAGAAGCTGAGCCTCGATAGCCGTGGAGTGGAAAACCTCTTTGAGACGTCCTAACACAGGAGAAATGGCGAGCCCCGGAAGGTTCACTGTCAGCGATATTGCAAGGATAGCGATTGCTGAAAGCAAAGGCACCTTGCCCTCTCCTGAGTCTATAAATTTCATCGGCTCGGATTTTATGCCGGTTTTTTTGACGTTTGATGGGTCCGCAATCGCCTTCCATCAATGATTCGCCCCCGGCCTTTGCTTATGCAAATATAAAAAGTTTAGTCTTATTTTTAACAAATTTAGAGCATTAAAGGTTCTATATTGTCTAAAATATACTGATTCAACCCCTTCTTTCGTTTATTTGGAAACAATTTAGTAATTTTGCAAGTAATTTGATAAATATGCCATTATGAAAAAGCTTATACTTACAATATGCATCTCGGTTTTGGTTGCAGCTCCGGCGCTTGCCGACATCAACGGCAACGGCTATTACCGTGTGCGCAACTTTGGCTCCCAACGGTGGTGCTCTTTAATAGACAACACCGGATCGGTAGACAAATATTCCTCTTCTGCCGACCTTCATTCATTAGAATTAATAGCCGACACAGAATTTATTCTGACAGATCCGGGTTCAATCATATATCTAACCAATATCAAAGGGTCGGAATATGATGTGGCGGCTCAAGGTGTCAGCCTCAGTTCTTTGGTGGATAATTCGATTAAAATTATGGCCGAAGGAACGGTTAACGGGCAAAAGCTTTATAGAATATACGGCACCTATAAGGGAGCTGCAGCCTACATTGGAGACGGCAACACCTTTCTAAATGAAAATTTGGGTTCTGCAGTGATTTACGAAGACGTCGGACTCACGGCTTCAAATCAAAAATATGTGCAATGGGAATTTCTCCCTGTAGATGTCACCTCTTCCGACAATTTCTTCGGGACACTCCCGGAAGTGGAGGCAGCCGGAGAATCCTTCACTACCCTCTACACCTCCTTCAACTACGAACCTTATTCCGAGGGTGTTAAAGCCTTCTATATCTCGAGCGTGGCAAGCGGAATGGTTGAGATGACGGAAATTACCGGGCCCGTTCCTGCCGGTGCGCCGGTTATCATCCAATGCGCCGGCGACAATGCAGCCGACAACAAAATGCAGATTGTAGGCTCGGCCTCTTCCCTACCCTCCAACAAACTGACCGGCGTCTATTTCAACTATCACGGTGTCAATAGGCAGAACTATGTAGAATATGACCCACAGACAATGAGAGTGCTCGGAGTCTGCGAAGATGGAAGCCTGGGCTTCATCACATCTTCCACCCTTGAATACATCCCGGCCAACACAGCCTATCTGAAGGTTGCAGCAGGGAGCCCTGCCGAGTATAAATGTCTTGACCCGGAAACGTTTACTGCCGGAGTAGACAAAATCGAAATTCCTACAGGGATCTTGAGCTATGATGGCCGGAAAGTGACCGGAGCTCCTGGGGCACATCTTTCTGTGGTAGACTTATCCGGAAAAACCGTAGCCATAGGAACCGGCACAGTTAGTCTAGCCCATCTTCCCAAAGGTATCTATATCGCCCGCTCTCAAGGAGAGTCTATAAAGATTGTGCGTTGAAACGCTTAGCAATAACCTCCTTATATTTTCTCGGGGTTGTGACCATGCAGGGTTCAGTGGAGACTCTGACAGTCAGCAACCCTGATGATTTTATGTCGCCTCCCGTGATACGCTTCGGGCGTTCCGACCGGCTGAACTTCAATTTCGACATCATCGGCAACTCCCACGACTATCTTCGGTGGCGGCTAATCCATTGCAACGCCGACTGGAAGCCTTCCAGGCTTCTGGAAAGCGAATATCTAAAGGGTTTCAATGAAGTGGAGGTAGACGACTATGCCTATTCCTCCAATACTTACATCCACTACGTCAACTACAACATTTCTCTTCCCGACCCCCGGCTCCCGATCCTTGCCTCGGGCAACTATCTGTTGCAGGTCTATCCTGAGAGTGAACCTGACGACATCCTGGCGCAAGCCCGTTTTTCGGTGTCGGAAGAGGCCGCCTTCGTAAAGGGAGGTGTCACCACTCGCACCGACCGTGGCACAGATTCAGAATATCAGCAGCTTTTCTTTAATATAGATCTCTCGGCCCTCGGCGACATCAATCCATATCAGGATCTTATTGTCACAATCACTCAGAACAACGACCCTTCCACCACCCGAAGTCTTTCCCACCCCATAAGGGTAGACCGTGGATCGGCTGTGTTCGAACATGCGCCAGAACTTATTTTCGAGGCCGGCAACGAGTTCCGCCGTTTCGAGACGGTTCGCACCGATTATCCGGGTATGCACGTAGACTCTGTGAAATACCGCGACGGGATGTGGCACGCCTGGCTTCAGCCCGACTCGCCACGCTCCGGCAGACCATATATCTACGACCAGACCCAGCACGGGCGTTTCAAAATCGATGAATACAACTCCACGGATCCCGACTTATCGGCTGACTATGTGATGGTGCATTTCACTCTGGATCCGGGGGATCATTCCTTTGGAGAGGTTTATGTGGACGGTGATTTCACTGGCCATCGGCTTAGCGACCGCAACCGGATGAGATATGACTGGAACTCCGGGCTCTATGAACTTTCCATGCCGCTAAAACAGGGGAGCTACAACTATCGCTATGTTACCTGCGAAGGGGGTCGACGCCCTTTTAACCCGGCTCCTATCGAGGGCAACAATTATGAGACTCAAAACGAATATCTCATCCAAGTCTTTCTGCGACGACCCGGATCGAGAGGCGACAGGCTTGTGGGAGTTGGAGGAGTTTAGAGGTTAGAGGTTAGAGGTTAGAGGTTAGAGGTTAGAGAGTTGAGTTTAGAGTTGAGTGTTGAGAGTTGAGAGTTTAGGGTTGAGAGTTTAGGGTTGAGAGTTTAGAGTTTAGAGTTTAGCGAATTGGAAAAACTAAAAGGATATATTCTTGCGGCTCTTGCAGCTGCCGCCTACGGCACCAACCCGGCCTTCGCCGTGCCACTCTATGAGGATGGCATGAACCCCAACACGGTCTTGCTGTTCCGATATGTGCTCGGCATCCCTCTCCTTGCCCTCCTGATGCTAGGGCGCCATATCTCCTTCGCACTTCCCAAGTCTACAGTAGGGCCCACCGTAATTCTCGGCCTCCTGATGGCCACCTCTTCACTCACACTTTTCGAGAGCTACAACTACATGAATTCCGGCATCGCCTCTACCCTCCTTTTTGTCTATCCGGTAATGGTGGCTATCATAATGATGTTTTTCTTTCATGAGAAAAACGGTCCCTCGCTCTATATCTGCCTGGCTATCATGTTTGTGGGTCTGTTCCTGTTGGTCAATCCTTCCGGAGGGATGACCCTCAGTCCCTTCGGATGTCTGCTGGTGATGGTTTCGGCCCTAACCTACGCCCTTTACATTGTTTTTGTGAACGTCTCGAAAAAGATTAGAGACATACCGACCTCCAAACTCCTGTTTTATGTGCTTATCTGGGGTTCGCTTCTATTCTTTGTGAATATAAGTCTCGGCAATCCTCTCACACTGCCGCAGAAGGGAATCAACTGGGTTAATCTCAGTGCTTTGGCCGTGATTCCAACACTCCTGTCACTGGCCTTCACCACTGCTGCCATCCAGATGATCGGGTCGACACCCACGGCCATTCTCGGCAGCCTGGAACCCGTTTCAGCCGTGCTTTTAAGTGTCTTTTTCCTCAAGCAACCGATTTCAGTGCTTGAGATTGTGGGAGGTTCATTAATTGTTATAGCCACGATTGTGGTCATAAACGACAAACGCATCGACAAGGCAATTCTGTCGGTGCGTAAAATGTTTCCCCTCGATTCAATCCTCCATCCCCATCGACGCAAATAGCGTTTTTCGTTTATCGGATCTCGTTTATCGATAATAAGGACTGCATGGTGCACAGAACATAGTTCACAGCTCATAATGGTTTCTGTTGAGTAAAACTATTTCCTAAACTGTGCACTGTGCTCTATGCACTCAGCTGTGCACTGTGCACTATGCTCTATGCTCTCAACTAGGCACTTTCCTATACCTCTTGCCGACATTTGTGCAGACCATTCCGATGATGATTATTCCCATCGCCACCACCTGGAGCCAATGCAACTTGGCGAGCCCCATCAAGACGGCTGAAATCGTCGCAAATACGGGGAGGAGATATTGGTAGATGGAGACTAATTCCGAACCGATATATTTTATTGCCGGCTCCACAAGGAAATAGGCTATGAAGGTGACGCAAAAGAGGATAAAGGCAATCTCTATCCAGGGAACGGCTTTGGCGGTATGGAAGATAGGCTGATGGGTGGAGAAGGGTATTAACACCAACGCCGGTATCGCTGAGAAGAGGAAAACCCAGCGAAGCATAGTTATAGGCTTATAGGTTTTTGTGGGACCCTCGAGTATCACCAGATAGAAGGCATAGCATATCGTAGAGAGGATTGCCAGGATATCGCCTATTATATTTCCTTTTGCCGTGTATTCATGCAATTGATGCGCCGCATGATGGTGATGGTGGATATCACCTCCGAGAATCACGATTGCAGCCCCTATGAAACTGACCACAACCCCGACATATTCGAGCCAATAGGGCCTTTGCTTGAGGAAAAGGACTCCCATCAGGATAACAAAAATGGGAGGTAGAGTCATGATAATGGAGATATCTATCGGGTTGCCATACTTCAGGGAGAGGATGAAGAGGAAAATAAACAGGAAAAGTCCGATAGCCCCTCCCAGGATTAGTTTTAGCCAGTCATCTTTTTGGATTTTCGTGCATTTCACGAAGATAGAAGTTAGCCACATGAGAATGGCTCCTCCTACCAGACGCACGATAATGATGCCGTATGCTGTCATCCATTCGGGGATAAGGGCTTTTGTGACCGAGACGTTGACGCCCCAGAATATCACTGCAATCAATATGCAGAGATTCCCGATCCAGAATCCGCGCTTCATTAAAAAAGAAAGTTTAGAGTTAAAAGTTTATAGTAGAATTTACTCAGCTTGTGGATTGTGCTTTGCAAAATTACAAAAAAATTAGGGGAGGTAGCAGCTTTACAGCCTATAAAAAAAGCATCGGGTTGACCCGATGCTTTAATTATTTAGAAGCTTTGTATAGCTTATTTCACGAGCACTTTCTTGCCGTCGATGATGTAGAGGCCTCTCGGGAGCTTGTTGAGGTCGTTGCTCATCTTCACGCCCTGGAGGTTGTAAACACCCTTCACTTCAGCCTTGATGCTGCTGCCGATAGATTCGATGCCTGAAGAAGCTTCAGTCACTTCACCATTTTCGATAGTTACTTCAAGATAGATTTCGCCACAGAGGTAATAGTTATCTTCTTCGTCGTAGATTTGGATACTTACGCTCGGGATAACGATAGTGTATTCACCATCTTCAAGATCCATACCTGTGAGGTCGATCTCCAATACTTCATTGTCGTTAACATATACTTGACCGGGGAACCACTCTGGGTCGAAAGTGTACATAAGGTCTGTTCTTTCTCCTGCCGGGTCAATGAGTATAAGAGATTCACTCGGAGAGCTGATCATATATCCTTCCCAAGATACATCGATAAGACCATCTTCAACAACCACTGTCGGGCTTTGTGTCATCAAAGGATAGATAGTGACGTAAACTTCAAGTCCGGGGTTGATACCTTCTGTAGAAGTAACGATACCGGCAGGGATATTAATGATAATCTGACCTACGTAGTCAGCCGGGATCAATTCCTGATAGTCAACTATAAGAGTGTTGCCAGATTCTTCGGCTCTTGTGCTGAAATCGGGCAGGGGTATATTGGGCACACCGGGTTCATCGCTCGGTTTTTCCATAGTAGCAAGGAAGAAGTTGTCAGCCGGGATTTCAATTTCTCTTTCTTCAGGATATCCATTTTCATCAATTTCACCATCTGCAATAATAATGCTACCGGTCAAACCCTTTTCGGTCGGAACGATTGTCTGGTAATCCCAAGTAAGTTGGAGGCTCGGGAGAAGGCCTTGAGCTTCATAACGGGCAGGACCGTTAAGGATTTCAGCTTCACTCATACCATCGAATACAGTGAATCTTACATCCAATGTGCCATTTACTTGATTGTCACCAACCATAACGACAGCGGTCGGAATTTGAATCATGTATTCCCCATCTGCAAGTTCACCTACGCCAAGTGTCAAAACTTCACCGTCAGCAGTGACTGTTCCTGTAAAAGGAGCCTCTTTACCATCATAACCTCCTTCATAAGTAATGAACAATATTGGCGCATGTTTTTCCAATACGGTAACATCATCTTCGAAAGTCCAGGTAATATTTTTTGCTTTCGCCGGGTTGATAGTGCTCCAATCTTCAACCGAGCACTCTACTTCCCAGAAATATGTCTGAGGATATGCATTGTAAGTGATTTCCTGAGCGGCATTGGTGTTGCCATCACCATCTTCAACAATACCCTCAGGTATGGAGATGGTTACTTTCCCTAATGAAGGACCATCAAGTTCGTCGTAATACCATTCATTAATATTGAGACTTAGAATAGTAGCAGCGGGAGCATCTTCCGGTTCTGCGTCAGCTTCAGCTCTAGTCATCGGATCCGGGACACCGCCATTAGGATTGCTGCCAAGGAGCTCGGGAGTAAATTCTTCTGATTCTGAACCGATGGTAACGGTAATTACCTTACCTTCAACCAATGTGATTTCAACTGGTTGGCCATCGGCTTCCCATTGGAATTCGTAAGTAGTGTAGATATTACCGGTCACAGGATAATACCAATCTTCAGAATCGAGAAGGTTGGCTTGGCCAAGTGTACCTTGTGCATTGGCGGCAACGGCTGTCAGAGCCATGGCCGTGAGAAGTGTGTAAAATTTTCTCATGCAATTATAAAATTTAAGTTAAACTTATGGTTAATTAAAAATTCTTTTCAATTAAGGGTTTGGAGGAGTCTCATCTCTTTTGCTTCAACCTTCCGCGGCTCTTGTTTATGATGCCCACAATTAAGAAGGCTGGTTTCTCCTCTCTCAAAGAGCAAATTTAATAAAAAATTTTTATAATCAAATATTTGCCTAATATTTTTTCATAAAGTTTTTTTCAGAAAGTTTAATAATTGAAAAGGCAAGCATCAAGTCCCAAGCTACTAAAAAAAGATAGACGGCCCCGTAAAGCCGTCTATCCTTATATAAGTGTTTAACTATTCTCTATTCTCTATTTCCTATTCTCTTATTTGAGGGCAGCCTGAACTGCATCGTTAGGCACCATCTCCTCTTTGAAGACGTATGCTCCAGTCTTGGGCGACCTCTCCATCTTGATTATCTTGCTGTAGGTGCGTCCTTCACCCTTTTGAAGCGACGCCACGGTTTTCTTTGCCATGGTCTAAGTCTTATTTAATTTCTTTATGAATGGTCATCCTCTTGAGGATCGGGTTATATTTCTTAAGCTCCAAGCGCCCTGTGGTGTTCTTGCGGTTCTTTGTGGTGATATAGCGTGACATCCCGGGCATTCCGCTTGCCTTGTGCTCGGTGCATTCAAGTATTACCTGCACCCTATTTCCCTTAGCTTTCTTTGCCATGATGTTGTTTTAGAATTAAAGTGAGATAATGTTTACTTTTCTGAGGTCGAGGTTGCCCTCTTTTTCTGCTCTCTTGATTGCGGCGTTAAGGCCGATTTTATTGATAGTGCGAAGAGCCTTGGCGGAGACGATGAGTTCAATCCACATGTCTTGTTCTACCCAATAGAATTTCTTCTTGTGGAGGTTCACCTCAAATTTTCTCTTCGTGCGGCGTTTCGAGTGGGAGACATTGTTGCCCACCGAAGCCTTCTTGCCCGTGATCTGACAAACCTTTGACATGGCTTATGTTAAAAAATAATGAATGTTTAAATTTATCGGGTCTCGGCCGCTTCTGGCCATTCTCATATCGGCTCAGGGTGCATCTTCCCTTGGCCTTTTATGGCTGCGGACAAATCCGGGGGCAAATTTAATTAATTTTCCACAATCCTGCAAGAGGCTCTCTTTTTGATCAAAAAAATTTAAGGGGCATAATCCAAAAGGCCTATTAGGGTGTTATAATTATAAAATTATCAATCAACTATTAAAAAAACAAAATTATGAAACAGAAAATTTCCTACAACTCGATCGTTTCGGGTGTCACAATCGCAATTTTTGTAGCCTTCGTTGCTATATTCGTGCTCTTCTGGGTATTTATCAATAAGCCCTTCGACGATGTCTTCTTCTGGATATTAGTGGGTCTGTTTGTTTTATGTTTTTGCTGCATCTTCGGGTCGATACCTTATTCGGTGGATGCCGATGATGATTATTTAGATGTCAGGAGACCCTTCCACACTCGCAGATACCGTTATTCAGATATCGAAAGGGCAGAATCTTACGACAACGACAACTATCCCAAGGAATATGAGAGCGGAGTGAGATTCCACGGCAGATATAAGAACCCGGTGGTCATAACGCTAAAGAACGGCAAGAAATATATAATAGGGAGCGAAGACTCTAAGAAATTCGCCGACTATATCAACGGAAAAATCTCATAGAGTAAGTATTTTATTAGGTATGTAGGAGCCTTTTCGAGGCTCCTTTTTTTGTTAGCGGAATTGGCGTAGGGAAGGGTTATAGGTGAAGCCGGCCGAGGCAAGGATGCCGGTTATTTCCTTGGGATCTAGGCCTTCGGAAAGACAAAAGTCTTCGAAATCGGCATAGTCGCCGTCGCGTAATTTCATGTTTATGAAACTGAGCAGCATGAAAGGATCTTGGGGTAGCATAGGGTATTAGGTTTGGATATTAGGTATGGGGTATTGGGATGGGGTTTTAGGGTTGGGGAGGATAATGGTTGGTTGGAAAATCGGAGAAGAGAGGATTTTTATTTATCTTTGTAGACTTATTTATGAAACGAGCAATCATCTACATTTATTTGACACTCCAGGCGGTTTTGCAAGGAGTGGCCTGCACGTCGGCTATCATCGGGGCCGACATGAACCCTTACGGACGACCGTTGCTATGGAAAAACCGCGACACTAGCGCCTTCGACAACAAGATAGAATATGTGGAGGGAAAGAATGGTGAATTTTCTTTCGTGGGGCTCTATAATGCCAAAGACTCATTGCTTCAGGAAGTGTGGATGGGGATGAACGACCATGGTTTCGCCGTGATGAACACAGCCTCCTATAATATCAAGGATGACGACGTGCCTCAGAAAGAGATGGATAAGGAGGGTTTGGTGATGAGCCGCGCCTTGCGAGTCTGCCGGACAGTGG
The DNA here is from genome assembly GCA_022509125.1 of Muribaculaceae bacterium. Taxonomy (GTDB): domain Bacteria; phylum Bacteroidota; class Bacteroidia; order Bacteroidales; family Muribaculaceae; genus Lepagella. The sequence goes on from JAFLTU010000029.1 coordinate 12,664, forward strand.
ATGATTTCGCCAACCTCTTAGACACATTGCCCCGGCCAATGGGGGTAGAAGCAAATTTCGGGGCAATAGATGCCTACGGCAACGGAGCCTATTTCGAGACCAACAACCATTCCTTCACGAGATTTAACATTGAGGATGCGCCCAATCATGTTTTGGTGCGCACCAACTACAGCCATTCGGGTCGAGACAACGAAGGCTTCGGATTTATCCGCGAAGCGAACGCCGAAACACTGCTTGAACCTTATATCGCTGAAAAAAACGTCTCTCCCGAAGTGTTGACAGAAGTGCTCAGCAGGTCCTTCTTCCATTCCCTGTTGGGAAAAGATTTCTCACGCAACGAAGGAAGATGGGTAGTCGACCAGGATTTCATTCCTCGGTATACTTCGACAGCCACAGTGGTGGTGGAGGGCTGTCCTCCCCTATCCCCCGAAGAAACCCTGAATCCGGAATATCTTAAGGAGCAATACATAATGTGGACAGGCTTGGGATATCCCCCCTGCGCAGAGATTTACCCGGTGTGGTGCTCCCCCGAAGGAGTCGACCCGGTTTTGGAAGGAGACCCCTCGACGGGTCGCTCTCCCCAATGCGACACAGTTTTGGAAAGGAAGGCCGAGGTGTTTCCCTTCACCAAGGGCAACGGCAACAAATATATCGACATGAACCGGCTCTTCAATGAAGAGGGCACCGGCTATGTTGAGCAACTTGTGCCTAAAAACCTTGCCACCTATCAAAGGGTCAGAAAAGAGAGGGAGGGGCGTGACTGAGACACGGGAAATAAAGATGTCGCCCCGCAAAATGCTGACACTGTTGTTTCTAAACTATGGTCTTCCATGGACCCTGACGGCCCTCTTGGGAGCAATAGTATTCATAGTGTTAGGACTCGCGGTGTCGCTTAAATTCATTGTCCTGGCCCTGTTGTGGGTTTTTCTGGTGGTGCCCTTAGCTGTGGCCTTTCTCTATTTCTACTATGGTTTCGAACCCTTGACAACCTTCAACTGCATGCCCCATCGGATATGCTTTGAAGAAGACAGGATGGATGTCAAGATATTTCCCCTCAACCCTTTGGAAGAGAAACCTGTAAATGAGGAATCGGAACCAAAAACCTATAGCATCCCGAGGGAGGATTTCCGGCAACTGAAAGTGGGGGCAGATTATGCTATCCTTTTCTTCGGAAAGAAGGGATGGATATGGCTCCCGATAGATGCTTTTGGCACACACAATGAAATGAAAAGTCTTTTAGACAGCTTCGTGCAATCCCCCGATTTAAAAACCCGAACTGAATGAAGAATCCGACAGACGACTACGCCTTTAGGCTTGAGATGGAAGTGAGGGACTATGAACTCGATTGCGAGCAGATAGTCAACAACGCCAACTATCTCCATTATCTGGAACACACGCGCCATAAATTCTGCCAGGCCGCCGGCTATTCCTTCATGGCCATGCATGAGGAGGGTATCGACGCTGTTGTCAGAAAACTTGAGATGGAATATTTCAGTCCGCTCCGAAGCGGCGACACTTTTATAAGTTGCCTCAATATCGAGAGGAAAGGCCCGAGATTTATTTTCCATCAAGACATTTTCAAAAAAGAGGGGGAACCGGTGGTGAAAAGTGTCGTGACCATCGTGGCCCTAAAAGATGGGAAACTTTCGAAAGGTGACGAGATTGCCGAGGCCTTTAAAGCTTATCTGTAATAATATATATTCCTTTATAGAAATAACCCGGGGGAATGAAAGATAGGGATATCATATTCAAGATGGCTTTTTCCTTTTTAAAGAAGAGGGTAAGCGCCGATCTTTTGCGGGAGTTCGAGTCACGGGGGGTGAACGCCGAAGAATTTTTTCAGCTGCCCACCAAGGAATTGGTGCAAAGGCTCGGGATCTCTCAAAACCATGAATTCGACAAGATGGCTCGGGAAGAGGCTCTCGGAATGGCCCGAAAGGAATATGACCTTATCTGCTCCCATAATATCGAGGCTCTCTTTGTCTTGGACGAAGACTATCCCACCCAACTTTCTGAAATCGACGACCCTCCGATTTTGCTCTATAAATTAGGGGATGCCGACCTCGAAGGGGAACATTTCGTGTCGGTGGTGGGAACCCGGAAACCAACTCCTTACGGCCTCGAATTCTGCAACCGTTTCATTGAGGAGACGGCCGGATATTTTCCCGACGCCACAATCGTGAGCGGACTCGCTTTTGGAGTGGATGCAGCAGCCCATAAGAAAGCATTGGAAAAAGAGCTGCCCACAATCGCAGTGGTGGCCCACGGATTAAACCAAATCTATCCTGCAGCTAACCGCCCCCTGGCAAAAGCAATCGTGAAATCGGGAGGGGCCATTCTATCGGAATATCCTTTCAATACCCAACCCTTTAAGGGACATTTCCTGGCACGCAACCGCATTGTGGCAGGACTCTCGGATGTGACTGTGGTGGTGGAAAGCAACATAAAGGGAGGTGCGATGTCGACAGCCAATTATGCGTTTATGTACAACCGAGAGGTCATGGCCCTTCCGGGGAGAACAACAGATCCTTTGAGTTCAGGCTGCAACCATTTGATACGCAAAAACAAAGCCCATCTCATAGGGAGTGTCGCCGATATGATTGAAGTGACCGGTTGGAAACCTCTCAACCTGCCGATCGATCCCGGGCAACGGAATCTTTTCCCCGAACTTGAGGGCGACTACAAAAAGATTTACGAGATATTGAAATATGAGAGCGAGCCGGTGCAGACCGACCGGCTCGTGCATCTTACAGGTATCCCCGCCTCGAAATTGGTTTCTCTCCTCGGAGAACTTGAATTCGACGGCATCATCATTCGCTATCCGGGCAATCGGTTTAGCGTGGGATAGTTATCAGTGAAAAGAGATTAGTGAAAAGAGAATAATGACGGAAATTGGGGCCAAGACTTCGCTCGGGGTTCATATTCTGTCAAGGACTGTCTCCACGAGTTTGGCCACAGAGGGTTTATAGTCGGGATTGGCATCTTCCTCACGACGCTGTGCGATGATGCAGCAAACTGTCATGGCCTTATGGCCTAAAAGTCGGGCCATTCCTTGCAGACAGGCTGATTCCATCTCGAAATTTGAAATTGGTTCCCCGTTATATCTGAATTCCTCGATGCGGCTTATCAGGCCCGGATCCTTCAGCTTAAGCCTCACTTCCCTCCCCTGGGGAGCATAGAAGCCCACGGAGGCGATAGTGTTGCCTCTCAGCATGTCGGAGCCCCCGATACGGTCGGCCAACTCCTTGTCAGCTTCAACAACGTAAGGACGCGCCCAGAGAGGATTCCATTTCACGAAATCGCAGAATCTGTTTTCAAAATCCAGGTCGCAGACGGAGTCTCTTCCGTCATAGAAATTAAGAATGCCATCGAAGCCCATTCCCCTTTTGGCAATCACAAAATCTCCGATTTTAAGATCGTATTGCAGCGAACCGGATGTTCCCACCCTGACTAGTTCCAACACTCTCTTCTCTTTTCTCACCTTTCGGGTCTCGAAATCTATGTTGGCCAGGGCATCAAGTTCGGTCACTACAATCTCGATGTTGTCCGATCCTATGCCATGGCTTATACACATGAGTTCCTTTCCCTTATATGAGCCTGCTACGGCATGGAACTCCCGTGACTGGACGTCGTAGTCGATATGATCGAAATATGAAGCCACCATCGACACCCTTCCTGGATCGCCTACCATTATTATTTTATCGCGGAGCTGGTCGGGACGCAGATGGATATGAAAAACCGATTTGTCGGCGTTGATAATCAACTGGGAGTAGGGTATAAATCTTTCTATTTCCATGGTATTAATTTTTTCACTTATATATTGAAAAACAAGTCGGTGTGTCAAAAATAGTTATATTTTGACACACCTTCTTGATAATGACGGTTTTATTAATCCAATTGCACGATCAGATAGGGGCTGTATTTCCAGAATTCATCCGGATTAGTGATCTTGAGAGTGATCGTGTTGTCGGCATTTTTCACTTCCTGGTAGGAACCGGCGGGCATGTTGGTCCAGATTTTGATTTTCTTCGCCCCTGTGGGGATGGAGGTAAGAGTCCTCTTGTCGGCCTTAGTGAAATAATCAAGGTTTACGTCTCCCTTAAGCACTTTGGTTTCTCCGAGGAATTTCTTTTCCAGGAGGTCGTTTTGCTTCAGCTCCTTGTTGGTGCCCATAGCATAGTAGACGGTATTAAGCTGTTGGTCTGCCTCGTTTAGGGCATTGAAGGCCGCATCCTTAGCCTCGGTCTGTATTTGCACTTGTTCCTCCTTTTCGGCGAGTTGGTCGTTGAGGTTGGCTATCGAATCGTTGGCTTGGGCGAGCTTGTTTTCCAGCATTGCAATATGATTATCCTGGTCGTCAAGACGGACTTTCATCTGTTCGATAGTCTTGGTCAAGACAGCATTCTGGTTGCCTGAATCCTTCATTTTCTTTTCCATTTGCTCGAGGAGCTGATGGTTTTTAGCCAGACGCTGCTTGATTGCATGGAGATTGTTTCTCACCTCGGCTCTGCGGTCGGATTCACCGTTGCTGGTATTGTAGAGGAGTCCCTCTTGCATATTGATAGAGTCAAGACCGTTGTAGATGTCGGCCATGAGGAGCATCAGGGAGTCGTTGAAGGTAGTGGCCTCCTCATAATTGGTGGTGAGTTCGGCGATTTTCAAAGAATCCTCCATGGCCTTCTCCTTATAGCTGCTGTTGCAGCTTGCCATTACAAGAAGGCTGCCTCCGAAAAGTGCAAGTAAAATTTTCTTCATATTCTGTTTTTTAGAGTTAATAAAATTCCTTCCTCCTTCCCTTAATCCCCGTCCCTCTTGGGGTCGTTGCCTCCCACAATTATAACAATCTCACCCTTTGGTTGGTTCGAGGCATAATAATCAGCGAGTTCACCCAGGGTAGAGAAATTAAAAGTTTCGTGGATTTTGGAGATTTCTCTGACTACTGTGGCAGGTCGGTTTGCCCCGAAAAATTGGGTCAAATCTTTGAGGGTCTTCGGGAGCCTCAGCGGACTTTCATATATAATGATTGTGCGGGGGTCTTCCGCCAGTTGCGTTAGCCGGGTAGCCCGTCCCTTTTTAGGGGGAAGGAAACCCTCGAAGGCGAAGCGGTCGCAAGGGAGCCCTGATGCCACCAATGCCGGCACGAAGGCAGTGGGTCCGGGGAGACATTCCACCTTCAAGCCCCTGCGGCGACACTCTCTGACGAGCAAGAAACCGGGGTCGGAAATTCCGGGGGTGCCGGCATCGCTTATAAGTGCCACATTCATGCCCTCGGAGATTTTATCGGCTATTCCCGCTGAAGAGGCATGTTCGTTAAATTTATGGTGACTCCTCATCGGAGTGGTTATATCGTAGTGCTTTAGAAGCACCCCGGAGGTGCGGGTGTCTTCAGCAAGTATGAGGTCGGCCTCCTTTAATATCCGGATTCCCCGAAGAGTCATATCTTCAAGATTACCCACCGGAGTTGGCACAAGATAAAGGCATCCCTCTTTCATTTGAAATATTTTTTTATAATTTCGAGGAATTCCCTGACGGCAGGCTGGTTTTTATCGAAACCCTCCTCGTCGAGGAAAAAACTCTCGGCCTCATCGTAACTGTCCATCGAGGCCACAAGGGCTAAGGTGGTATTGAAATCGGCGTCGGAATTTCGAAACAATTCCTTCTTAAAGCGAAATCTTTCGTTGATGGAGAAAACGAGTTTTCCACGTCCTCCGGTTTTCTCAGCCTTATTTTCCTCTTCGTTTTCTTCATCGATTGAATATTCATCCAATGAAAAAGCTGACGGTGACCCTGCCTCAGTCTCCTCAGAATTGTCAACTGCCCCCCTCCCCTTTTCTTCTCCCGGGAGCGACTCACACAAAGCTCCAACCTCGCGGCCCTTCTTGGCTATCAGGCGGAGAAAGTCGCCGGAGGCATCTTCGCGTTTCAAAGATAGATGAAGCAGCCCCTCGAGCTCATAGACCTTATCGATCAATTTCCTTATCTTATCATTCATTATTTACTCTATTATGCTTCGGGATTTTTCTCTTCGAAGATTGCCAGAAGCATATCTTCGGCTGCCTTTTTGGCTCGTTCGCGCGACTTGGTTATGCCGTTCATGATGATGACGATCACATGAGTTGGCATATAGTCGTCGTCGAGCTTATAACCGGCATAACATTGAATGCCCCTCATGCTTCCCGTTTTCATTGCCACATAGCTGTCTAAAGGCGTTCCGGCAAGAAATTTCTTGAGAGTTCCCTCCTGACCGGCCAAGGGGAAGAATGAGGCATAGTTAGGGTTGGCGCTCATCACTTTGAGCAATTCACTCATGAAATTGGCCGTCACTCGATTTGAACGAGATAGCCCGGAACCATCCACTATTTCCACACCTTCGAGGGGGAGCCTTCTCTGTTTCCAAAGATCCATCTCCATGGATGCTCCCTGAGGGGTGGAGCCGTCGCCCCCCTCTACCTTGCAATAGGTGCGCAGCATCGACTCGGCGAAAAGGTTGTCGCTCCTCATCATGCAGCTTCGCATTATCTCATCGAGAGGAGCTGAAAGATGATCGTGGATCTGGATCCTCATCCCTTCAGTCATATCCTTGTCTTCAAGTTCAATCCCCTTTTCGGCCAGATGACTCTTAAGGAGCCCCACAAACTTAGAGGCGGGATCGTGGACTGCGTAATCCCCCCGGGCATTGTCGGAATAATTGAGCGCATGGCTGCCTGTGCCGTAATATTTGTTGCAATCTTCTTTAGCCCATGAGGATGGCCTGGGATCGCCGGCGAAATTATTTTCATCAATCAATATCCCCCCTTCGATGCGGTTGATTCTCTGCGACTGCAAAGCCATGGAAATTTCCTCCAGAAAATCTTCTGAATAGGGTTCCTTGTCGGAATTCAGAGTGGGATCGCAGGCACCCTCCACGATTACGTTGCCTCTAAGATAACCGAAATCTATAGGGCCGTCGATATAAACCCGGGTATGGTATCTCCATTCGGGTCCGACACTCTCCAGGAGAGCGGCCGTTGTGACCGATTTCATGATGGAGGCTGGCACCAGAGAGGCAGCCTCGTTGTGGGAGGCTACAACGGATCCATCCGCCAAATCAACTATTTTAACCGATACATCTGCATCGGAGATACCGTTTAATTTCAAAAATTCTGCAAGTGCCGCATCCCCTGTTCCACACAGAGCACGCAGACTTATCAACAATAATGCCGCAAAAGATAAAAAGGACCGTTTTATTTGCATTAAATAGTTAAAAATTGAAAGTTAAGAGTTAAAAGTTAAAAGTTTAAATTTAGGAATTGCGGACGCGTCTTGAATCCCAGATGAAATAGGCGATGAGGAGCACATAGGCGGCGCAACCCAAAATCTGGGTTAGTGTCATGGAGCCGGGGGTTTCATATTCAAAACCGCAGAATCTTGTGATTGCAGCGAAGACTCCGAAGAGGGCTCCGCCGGCTATAAGGCCGGAAGCTATCAAAGTGCCCCGATCGCGACGAAGATCGTTGACTTTCGGGTCTTTTGAGGAATTGCCTACAAAATAAGCTATAGCTCCCCCGACAAGCATCGGACTATTGAGGGACAAGGGTATAAACATGCCCAGACAGAAGGCTAGGGCGGGAACTCCGAGCCAATTGAGGATGCAGGCCAGAATGGCACCGATCATATAAAGAATCCAGGGAGTGTCGCCTCCCATCATCAAGGGTTCGATCACTTTGGCCATGGCGTTTGCCTGGGGAGCCACAAGGGCGTCGTCGCCCGTGAAGCCATAAACCTGGTTGAGCACCATAATGACACCTCCCACAGTGGCGGCAGAAACAAGAGTGCCCAAAAACTTCCAACTCTCCTGTTTCTTAGGAGTGGAGCCGAGCCAATATCCGATTTTCAGGTCGGTCACGAAACCGCCGGCCATCGAAAGGGCCGTGCAGACAACACCACCGATCACCATCGAAGCAACTATGCCCGAAGTGCCGCTAAGGCCTATCGCCACGAAGATGGCAGAGGCGATGATAAGCGTCATAAGGGTCATACCGGAAACCGGATTCGAGCCCACTATAGCAATTGCGTTGGCTGCCACTGTGGTGAAAAGGAAGGCGATCAGAGTAACGACTCCCCAGGCCACAGCTGCCTGCCAGAACGTATGGATCACTCCAAACCAGAAGAACATCAAAACGGCGATCAAGGCCAATACGATAAAGACGACTATATGTTTCATGGAGATATCCATTTGCCATCTCTGTTCCTTGACGTTTGAAACCTTTCCCTTAAGTTCTTTTCCGGCGAGCCCTACTGCCTGGGCGATAATCGGCCAAGATTTGATAATGCCGATCACTCCGGCCATCGCGATACCCCCGATACCGATGAGTCGGGCGTAGTTCCTGAAGAGGTCGTCGGGGTCCATCATCGCAAAATCGGGGCTACCATAGGTGCCCATCAATGGAATGATGATCCACCACACGAAAATCGAACCGGCGAAAATCACGAATGCATATTTGAGGCCCACGATATATCCGAGTCCGAGAAGCGCCGCGCCTGTGTTGCAGCTAAGCACAAGTTTTGCCTTTTCAGCCATCACCTGGCCCCAGGTGGCGGCAGTAGATTCGATGGTCTCGGCCCACCATCCGAAAGTTGCAACGATATAATCGTAGACGCCTCCCACGAGTGAAGCGATGATAAGGGTCTTTGCCTGACCGCTGTTGGACTCTCCGCTACCCTCGCCTGAAATCAAGACTTGGGTTGTGGCGGTGGCTTCAGGGAAGGGATATTTCCCGTGCATGTCTTTGACAAAATATTTCCTGAAGGGAATGAAAAAGAGAATTCCGAGGATACCGCCTAAGAGCGACGACAGGAAGATTTGATAAAACTCCACAGCGATGTCGGGATAAGTGGCTTGCAGGATAAAGAGGGCCGGAAGGGTGAAAATCGCACCGGCCACAATTACTCCCGAGCAAGCCCCGATGCTCTGGATTATGACGTTTTGGCCTAAGGAATTCTTCTTCCCGAGGGCATTGCTTAGCCCTACGGCGATGATGGCGATCGGGATTGCAGCCTCGAAGACCTGGCCCACCTTCAATCCCAGATATGCGGCAGCCGCAGAAAACACTACAGCCATCACAAGGCCAGTGAAGACGGAATAGAAAGTCACCTCCTTTTGGTCGTGGGCCGGATGCATCACCGGATTATACTGCTCGTCGGCTGCCAATTCCCGGAATGCATTTTCCGGCAGGCCTGTCGCCGTGTTTAAATTTGTAGTCTCTTCACTCATCTTTTCTTTCGTCTTTTTTTAAATGCACTGCCACCAATATTGGGGAAAGGCCTCTAAGACTCGACTGCGAATTTAGCAATTATCCGTTTGAATCTAAAATTTTTGTGTAAATTTGCAAACGGAAAACAGGTAAAAAATCATTGCGATGAATGAGAATTTAATGATTATGAGGCGGGCCAAACAGCAGCTCGCCAATAAATGGATAAATGTGGCCATAGGCACTCTGATCTATCTCGCTCTCCTTTCTCTGAGCAGCTACACGTATCTAATCGGGATGATCATTTATGGGCCTCTCACCTTTGGCTACTATCTCTATCTGGCCTGCAATATCGACACGGGAGTCAATAATTTAAACCTTCTTTTCAAAGGCTTCGAACGATTTGCCGAAACTCTCGTGGCAGGTCTTTTATATTTCCTCGCCGTATCGATCGGCTGCGCGCTCCTGATTGTGCCGGGCATTATTGCCGCCTGCGGTCTCTCAATGACATTCTTCATAATGGTCGACGACCCCAACATTTCGGGTATGGATGCTCTCCAGAAGAGCTGGAACATGATGAGAGGACAAAAATGGAATTTCTTCTGTCTGAATCTTAGGTTTATAGGCTGGATTCTTTTGAGCACGCTGACGTGTGGCATCGGATATATCTTCCTGACTCCATATATGGTGGCCGCCGCACAGAATTTTTATCGTAAACTTCGTTACGGCACCTATTGATTTACATTTATTTTGACTATTCGGTTGAATCATGCCGAGAGCGGCATGCCTGAGACAAAGAGCCAAAGATTATCATGAATTTAAAATTATTTTTACCGGCCTTTCTGGCCCTTCTCCCCTCCCTCCTTTTTGCAAAAGGCAACATAAGCGGTAAAGTAGTCAACAAATCCACCGGGGAGCCTATGGATTTCGTGACCATCCAACTTCTGACTCCCCAAGGAAAACCACTTGCTATCGGGACTTCCTCCGATATCGACGGCACTTTTACTCTTCAGAATGTGGGAGATGGGGAGTATATCCTTAAGGTTTCAAATATCGGTAGCGTCGACCAGGAGCGAACCGTGAAAATCTCGGGTTCCGATGTCTCCTTAGGCGACATCAAGCTTGCCGACGACACAAAGATGCTGCAGGAAGTGGTGGTGGAAGGCATCAAGAGCCAGATGCGTTTCGAGCTCGATAAGAAGGTATTCACTGTGGATGCCAACCTGACAGTGGCCGGCACCTCTGCCTCCGAATTGCTTGAATCGATTCCCTCGATTGAAGTAGACCAGGATGGCAACGTATCATTGAGAGGCGACTCTTCCGTGACAATTTGGATTAACGGAAAGGAATCGGGACTCACAGCTGATAACCGGGCTCAGATTCTTGAACAGATTCCGGCGGAAACAATCGATCGTGTGGAGGTTATCACCAATCCATCTGCAAAATTTAGCCCCGAAGGCACAGCCGGCATTATCAACATCATCCTCAAGAAAGACCGCAGGGCCGGTTATTTCGGCAGCGCCGAGATAAGCGCCGACTCGCGTGGAGGTGGCAACGCCGGAGTAAATTTCAACTATAACCACAGCAAGATCGACGCCTTTGCGGGAGTGGGGTTCCGAATGAGACGCAACACCGGTGGATCCCTGTCTGACCGACGTTACGAGACAGGGGAATACCTCACCTCGGAAGGAGAGAGCCCAAATCGAGGAAATTTTGTTTTCTTCCGTCTGGGAGGAACTTTCCATGCCACTGATAAAGACGATGTCAGCCTCAGCGGTTTCGGAATGTTCGGTCACAACGACAGCCGCTCAACCACATCCTATCTATCCGACCTTCCCGACTACTGGCTCTCAAATCTCAATAAGAGCAAAAGAAAGGGAAGCATGAAGGGAACCCATGTGGAATTGGGCTACACCCATAAATGGAGCGACTATAATATGCTCGATATCAATGGATCGTTCAACTATTGGGGTGGCGACAACTGGAATTCCTATGAGCAAGACCGGATATATAATTTCCCCTATCCTGATGCAATCTACAACGATCCTGACGGCCTTTATTACTACGACCTCTACCAGGAACAGACGATGAATTATGCCACAAAAAGTTGGGAAGTGAAGGTGGATTACACCAACAGATTTTCAGATTATCTGAAACTGGAAACCGGCTACAATGGAAATTTCTCCAAAGAAAACACCCCGACCACCACTTATCAGGGGACCTCAAAGGCTGATATGGTGATCTTCCCGGAGCTTTACAACCGTTTTATCTATCGCAACGATATAAACGCTCTGTATGCCACTCTCGGGGGAACAGTGAAACGCTTCAGTTATTCAGCCGGTGTGAGAGCCGAGCAATGGACTGTCCACACTAAATCGCTGACATTCGAAGAACCGGAAAACCAACAACCCTGGTATAAGAAAAACAATTTCGCTCTCTTCCCCTCGCTTTTCCTATCGCTTTCCCTGCCCTATGAAAACGAGCTTCAAATCAACTATACAAGGCGTCTCAGAAGGCCCTGGGGAGGTCAGCTGAATTCATTCACCGATATCTCCGATCCGGCCAATATCTCTTATGGTAATCCGGAATTGCAGCCGCAATATTCCAATTCTTATGAATTGAACTATCTGAAGAGCTGGACCTGGCATATGATAAGCCTTTCGGCATATTTGCGCACTACTTCCAATATGACTAACCGCATCAGCTATCTGTTCGGCAATGTCATGTATTCCACTTGGGCCAACGTTGCCAATGAATCCAATTCGGGTGTGGAAATCGTGTTGAAAGACAATTTCTTCCGGGTCATTGACCTCACTACTACAGTGAACCTCTATAACAACCACATCAGCGCCTGGACATATTATATAGATCCCGTTAAGGAGGGTCTCACTACATTGCCTTCCGACCCGATTAAACTCTCGGGAGACAAGCAAGACAGTTTCGCCTGGAGCATCCGGGCTATGCTCGGAGTCAGACTCCCCTGGTCGCTTTCATTCCAGGCAAATGGAGGTTACAATTCATCGATGCTTACAGCCCAGGGCAGCCGCCAGGGAGGCTGGAGTGTTGACATCGGGCTTAGAAAGAATTTCGGCAACTGGTCGATAGCCGTGAACTGCCGCGACTTGTTTGACTCTCGAAAGTTCAAGAGCACTACCAACGGTTCCGGGTACCCCGGCTACACTCAATACAACGAGCGTTGGAGAGGGGGACGCACTGTCCGTTTGACCCTCAAATATTCCTTCGGAAATATGGGCAACAAACGCAACGATCGTAACGAGGGCGAACCTATGGATGCGTCGGGCTACAGTGGGGGAGATATGGAAATGTAAAAAGATTATCTCTATTTCCCCCAAAACTGAATTGTAGCAACATCGCGTGCGATGTCTTTAGAAATTGTAGGAAAATCGCATGCGATGTCTTTTTGGCTAACTTTTTTTGACATTCATCTCGCATCGGGAGCAATCGAAGTCAAGAAGAAACCGCCCTCCTTCATATTCAAGGTATAAAGGGAAATCCAATTTTCGCGGGTTTCCTTTTTCTTTGTGGCACATTTCTTTGTAGCACAGGCCGAGCTCTCTGAGGATGCAATGGCGGGTGGTCATTAGGGTCTGACCCGGCGACATCTTCCCGGAGGTTTCGGCCGCAGGCTCAAGGCTCTCAACTCCATGGCTTAAATAGAATTCCCGAGCAAGCCTATTGGCTACGTTATCCCTATAATCGAGATGGCTATAGGGATATCCGGCCTCCGGGTTTTCTTTCCGCCGGTAATCATAAGGATAGCTTGCTTTGGCCCCCCTCTCGAGTGTCTCTATGAGATGCCTCCGAAGTGCCGTCATCTCAGATGCCCGATAAAAAACCGAAGAGTCGATAGCGCTGCTGAATTCTTTCAAGACATAAGGGGTGTTGCCGAGTTTTTCAAAGAGAGACCGATAGTCCATCGGCCGTAGAGCCTTCTCCCCCTTCAAACCGAGTTCCACTCTCGCCATAAGTTGTTTCCCAGCCCGGATAGTGACACCCCGCGCATCGAGAGAAATAGCCACTCCGATTTTCCGAGTGGCGGTGGTGCCTTTCATCACTCCCTCCCATTTTATATCCGAGGTTCGATAAATTTTTCCCTTTTTGGGGATTTCCACCGGTCTGGCCGGGATGATACGGCCATTGTCCACCCGATTGACATTGACTCCCTGATATTGGCCCTTTTTGTCGAAGAAACTGATGCCGTCGCCATTATTGAGTTCTTCGGGACGCTTGATCTCTTCCCCCAAGCTTTTGGGTGTGAGAAGGCTCGCAAGGTTTGCAGGGCGACGGCTGCCAAGAAAATAATTGGAGAAACCCCGGTTGAAACTTTTCTCAGGTTGGGGCGTGAATTTCAATTCCACCTCTCCCATCGAACTCCTTTCATATTTTCCGGAATTTTCCCGGACTATCCGGTTGAGTTCTTTATTGTAATGGGCTGTTATGTTCTTTACATAGCCGGTTTCTTTCAGTCTGCCCTCAATCTTGAAGGATGAAACTCCTGCCTCAATCAATTGCTCGAGTTGAGGCGTGGCGTTGAAATCCTTGAGGGAGAGCAGATATTTATCGCGGGCCAAGACATTCCCGGCTGAATCTTTGAGAGTGAATGGGAAGCGGCACACCTGGCAACATTCGCCCCGGTTGGCGCTGCGTCCCGTCAGGGCATAACTGGCTTGGCAACGACCGGAATAACTGACGCAAAGCGCTCCATGGATAAAGGTTTCTATTGGGATTGAGACAGCTTCGGCTATCTCCCGAATTTCCCGGAGGGTGAGTTCTCTTGCTAAAACGAGCTGCGAGAATCCCACCTCCTGAAGAAAGAGTGCCTTTTCGGGTGTGCGTATATCGCATTGGGTGCTGGCATGGAGGGCAATCGGGGGGATATTCATGCGCAATATGCCCATGTCTTGCACTATCAGAGCATCAACTCCTGCATGATACAGATCGCGGCAGAGACTCTCCACCCCTTTTATCTCATTGTCGTAGACTATGGTGTTGACTGTGGCGTAGACCCGTGCCCTGTATTGATGGGCGAAATCCACCACCCTCTCTATATCTTCTATTGAATTTGCAGCCGATTTTCGTGCCCCGTGGCTCGGGGGACCGATATAGACGGCGTCGGCTCCATGCAGGATGGCCTGGATTGCTGTGTCGGCATTAGCCGCGGGCGACAGTAACTCAAGTTTCCCAAGTTTCCTTGAACTCATCGTTTCATGAATCTGTCGATGTTCCGTTTGTCTTCCCGTTCCTTTATGCTCTGGCGTTTGTCATATTGTTTTTTACCCTTTCCGATGCCGATTACGAGTTTGGCATATCCCTTATCGTTAATGAATATGCGGATTGGCACAATCGTGAATCCCGGTTCGTCGGCTGCCTTCGCTATCTTGGCTATCTCCTTGCGATGGAGAAGGAGCTTGCGGTCACGTCTGGCAGCATGGTTGTTGTAGCTCCCATAGAAATATTCAGAGATATGCATCCCCTTCACCCACACTTCGCCATTTTCCACTATACAGTAGCTGTCGGTCAGGCTCGCCTTTCCCTCGCGGATCGACTTGATTTCAGTGCCCGTTAAGACCATCCCGGCCGTGTAGGTGTCGCCTATCTCGTAATTAAAACGGGCCTTCTTGTTCTTTATATTTACCTGTTGCGCCTTCATATCTCACAATCTCCCAATTTAAAATCCAATCCCTTTTCTTAATTCTTAAATCTTACCCACCCCCTACATCGGTATGAGTTCGGTCATGCCCCATTCAATCAAAATGGGCATCCCTATGACTCCGGCCACTGTGAAAATATAGAATTTCATGTCTTCGTTTGGTTCGAATTTAAAAAATCTCACCCCTTTATACATTATATACATCGTCCAGAGTGGCAGGAAAAAGAGCACAGGCCAAAGCATCGGCAATATGTTCTTCAAAAATGCAAACATAGCCAAAGTGGAGAGGGCTACAATAAGATATTCTTTCCCGAACCCTTCTTCAAATTTCTCCCACATTTTTTTTGGCAACACCCAAGAGAGCCCCATTCTTATACAGAAGAAACTAAAGAAGAAGGCCACGAATGAGATGACTGCCTCAGTGAAAACCCGGATGAAACTGACATCGACCGAATAAAAAAATTCAGCGAACTGGCTCACAGCCAGCAGTGCCAACAAGGGATAGAAACACCCGGCCTGCAGCCGCTCGCTATTCATGCCGCTGCGCCGAAGTTTCTTCCAGCCCTCGACTGGGTTGAACATAACTTGAAGTATGGCTCCGAAGGGGGAGAGTTTGGTTTCTGTGATTTCCGTCATTTCGCACAAAATTAGTCAAATTGAGGCGCCAAAAAAAATTGATTGTCGTCGCGACAACCAATCTTCAATTAACCTTAAAATCTAAT